>CALRLS020000028.1:0-20680 GCA_943368815.1 Cyanobium sp. NIES-981 | reverse complement strand
TCTCGGCCTGCGTCCTTCCAGTTCTGCAAACTTATCAGCCATTTCTTTGGCAATTCTGAAATTTTCATCGTCAGAAACCTCTGATTGATACACCCCTGAAATAGAACGGATAGTTGCTTTATGACGACCGACGATTTTTTCCATAGCATAAGAAATTTCACCGAGGGTAGCACGTTTACGAGCCGCATCTACTGCCAATGCCAGTAAATTATTCTCCATTGCTCCAGATGCCTGTGCCGTTACCGCAGTGATTTTGTTTAAAATCTGTTCAACTTCTTCGTTGTTTCTTTCTCTCTTGATTCTGGCCAACCTTTCCAATTGCTTTCTTCGTACGTCCTGGTTGTCGACCTCCAATAATTCTATATCAGTTTCTGTATTAGTCCTGAATTTATTTACGCCTACAATCACATCTTTACCCGAATCAATTCTTGCCTGTTTTCTTGCCGCGGCTTCTTCTATGCGCATTTTAGGTAAGCCTGTTTCAATGGCTTTGGTCATACCGCCTAATGCCTCTACTTCCTCAATCAATGTCCAGGCTTTTTCTACTAGTTCTTTTGTCAGATATTCGACATAATAAGAACCACCCCAGGGGTCAACCACCCGACAAATTTCGGTTTCGTGCTGAATATATAATTGCGTATTACGGGCAATACGAGCCGAGAAATCGGTTGGCAAGGCTATGGCCTCATCTAATGAATTCGTATGCAACGATTGCGTATGTCCCAAAGCAGCGGCCATTGCTTCAATAACTGTACGGGCTACATTATTGAAAGGATCCTGCTCGGTTAATGACCAGCCTGATGTCTGGCAATGCGTCCGGAGGGCCAACGATTTGGCATTTTTCGGATTAAACTGCTTCACAATTTTTGCCCAAAGCAATCTTCCGGCTCTCATCTTGGCAATTTCCATAAAGTGGTTCATGCCAATTCCCCAGAAGAAAGATAACCTTGGCGCAAAATCATCAATATCCATTCCGGCGGCAATCCCTGTGCGAATGTATTCCAAACCGTCAGCTAAAGTATAAGCCAGTTCTAAATGCGCTGGGGCTCCTGCCTCATGAATATGGTAGCCCGAAATAGAAATAGAATTGAACTTAGGCATATACTGAGAAGCATAAGAGAAAATATCTCCTACAATTCTCATCGAAAATTCCGGTGGATAAATATAGGTATTACGCACCATAAATTCTTTCAGAATATCATTCTGGATAGTTCCTGAAAGTTGTTCGGGACTTACTCCCTGTTCTTCTGCTGCTACTATATAAAATGCCATAATGGGCAATACTGCTCCATTCATGGTCATCGAAACCGACATTTCATTCAAGGGTATCTGGTCGAAGAGTATTTTCATATCCTCTACCGAATCAATAGCTACCCCTGCTTTGCCTACATCTCCTACTACACGGGGATGGTCAGAATCATAGCCTCTGTGGGTTGCTAAATCAAAAGCCACCGATAAACCTTTCTGACCTCCTGCCAGATTTCTACGATAAAAAGCGTTTGATTCTTCAGCCGTTGAGAATCCGGCATATTGTCTGATTGTCCAGGGCTGTAGTACATACATCGTGCTGTAAGGCCCTCTTAAAAAAGGAGGTATCCCTGCAGAAAAATGCAAATGCTCAGCCTGCTGAATATCAGCCGCCGAAAATCTTGGTTTAATGGCTATCCCCTCGGCTGTTTTGAAAACAGGTGTATTGGCTCCGTTTGTTTCAGGAGTTGTTTCCTTTTTTTCAAAAAGCGCTATCTTGGAAAAATCAGGTTTCATGTTATATCAATAATTTATATACATGTCCTGGGTTACAGCGAATAAATTCGCCATCTAAAGTAACAAAGGAACATTTTTAGTAGTGCAATGCGGACTTAAGCGACCGACGCCCGGTCCGCATATGTAAATAAAAAATACCTTTGTTATTTTAGCCACCGAATTCATTCGGTGAAACGTCACATGTTTAGCAACACTATTTTATGCAGTAAATATCTTCTTTTTTGAAAATAAAACAATAGCATTTATTTAGATTAGGCAACAAAAAAAGTTTGCCTCTAAGAGAGACAAACTTTAATAAAAATAGAAGTAGATTTGTTTCAAAAGTTTTTCAATGATAGATAAGCTCCTTTGTTGGTAGCGTTGTGCTGCTTAGTTTTCTCAAAGGAACATTTTGTGATTGCTTGGGTAAATCTTTCAAACCTTTCGTTCCTCTCGCTTCCCAGGCATCCAACCAATTGGTTATCGTTGCTCTGCTAACCTCAAAAATGTCTGATAATGTTGTTACGTTATAGCCTTTAAAACTTAATAATATGGCTTTTGCCCTCTCACGCTCCCTGTAATTCCGGCTACGACGAGACACCTCTCTCAAATACTCCACCTGATCAGGAGTTATTTTCCTTACGTAACGCATAGGCAAAACGTTTACACAGTTTGTTAAAATTAAGTATTGCTTTTTTCATAAAAGAATCTGCCACACCCATCTTCCTTCCTTTTATCACAAGCCACAATCAAAGTGCGGCAGACTCTGTAATCATAAGACGCTTAAAACTTTATGAACGCTGTGGGATTATTGAAATTTATTCTGTGATTTTTAAATAAAGTAGTTGTATGGATTAGTAAGTCCTGATTACCAAAATTTCATTGCTCTGATAAGTACGCTTAAAAGCGTAAATGGTTGCGTTCTAACAATTCTTAGCTAACCTCTGATATTTGTCTGGATATAATCTTTTAGGTAATATTTTGTAGCTTTGCTTTATCAATATTACCAACAAACCATTTGTTTCATTAAGCACACATGCAAGTCATAAATCCGGCTACCGAAGAAATCATTACAACCCTAGTTGAGGATAACGCTGAAAGTCTTCAGTCAAAATTGAAAACCCTGCAAAAAGGACAGAAATCCTGGGCAAGAACTGCTCTAAAAAAGCGCATTGGCATCATTGCACAGTTTTCAGAACTGATTACCGAAAATATTGAAGAACTGGCAGCCACGCTTACTTCTGAAATGGGTAAGCCATTACAACAAGCCCGCAATGAGGTAAACGGAGCGAGAGCAAGAATCAAATATTTTGTAGAAAACTCACAGAAATACCTGAAAGATGAAGTAGTTACCCGTCAGGATAATCTGACTGAGCGAATCTCTTACGAGCCTTTAGGTGTAATCTGTAATATATCAGCCTGGAACTACCCCCTCCTGGTTGGTGTAAATGTTTTTATTCCGGCCTTAATCGGTGGAAATGCTGTTTTCTATAAACCATCTGAATTTTCTACACTTACAGGACAAAAAATTGAGAAGTATCTGAAAAAAGCAGGTGTACCGGATGATGTTTTTCAGGTCGCCATAGGTGCCAGAGAAATAGGTGAACAATTGCTGGAAATGCCTTTAGACGGTTATTTCTTCACGGGTTCTTACCGCACAGGACAATTTATTTATGAGAAAGTAGCCCATAAAATGGTGCCTTGCCAGTTGGAATTAGGCGGTAAAGACCCATTGTATGTGGCCGATGACGTAGCTGATATTCCGGGAATAGCAGCAGGTACAGCCGATGGCGCTTTTTATAATAATGGCCAAAGTTGCTGCGCCGTGGAAAGAATCTATGTGCACGAAAAAGTCTATGACCAATATGTAGAAGAATTTGTGAAAGAAGTTAATGGCTATAAGATTGGTCAGCCAAAGGATGATGGGGTTTATATAGGTGCATTAAGCCGTCAGTCACAATTAGAGTTTCTGGAAAACCAGGTACAGGATGCCTTGAAAAAAGGCGCAAAACTATTGATTGGGGGCAAAAGTATAGCCGGACAAGGCTATTTCTTTGAACCTACCGTTCTGGTTGATGTAAATCATAAAATGAGCGTAATGCGAGATGAGTCTTTCGGACCAATCATTGGCATCATGAAAGTAAAAGATGATAAAGAAGCTACCAAACTAATGCAGGATACTGAGTATGGTTTGACAGCAGCAGTTTACACATCCGATAAAAAACGTGCAGAAAGAATATTGAAACAGATTAATGCAGGAACCAGCTACTGGAATTGCTGCGACCGTGTGTCAGCACCACTACCATGGAGTGGGCGCAAAAACTCCGGCTTTGGGGCTACACTCTCGCACGCCGGAATAAGAGCCTTTGTGAAGCCAAAGGCCTGGCATTTGAGGGGTTAATCTTGTATTGGAGGTATTTGAAATCCTTTTTTGGCAAGAATTTGTTCGATTGAAAAGGAAATATTTTCAAATACCTCCATTTTTGTTTGCCAGTTAATGATACTCCAGGTAGGATTCTCTTTTTCGGCAACTATAACCTGACGTTGTGAAGTAAGAATCCAGAATACTTTTTCAACGCCAAACTCTAATAGTTTTTTAGTTTTGCGCTGAATATAATCATAGTCTCTCTCTTTTTCCAAATCAATTTTTACATCAATTTCGAATACAATCTTTGGAGCAATATCAAGATATTTTGTAGAGAATATATCGGTAACCTTGTTAAGGTCTACAATTGTTATATCAGTAGAAAGATTGTTTTTCTTTGATAGATTTACCCCTGATTCTCCGGTAAGGGCATACCAGTTTTTAGGAAGCAGATTATTGAGATATGTACCAATAAAACTAACCAGAAAAGCTTGAAATACACTTGTGCCCATAATGTCATCAATTGTCTTTGTTCCTGCTAATACCTCCTTATAACCTTTGCGATAATACTTTTTTCCGTCTATTTCGTCATAAACAAGTATCGCAGGTATCTTTATACCATTCGATTTGCTTCTTGTTTTTTCTGAAATCTCAACCATTTGAATTATTAATTTTTACCAAATTTAATTAATTATCCTCAAATCCTATTCTTAGAATCAATAATTATAGTCACAGGCCCATCATTGATGAGCGATACTTTCATATCAGCGCCAAACTCTCCGGTTTCAATGGTTTTCCCTGAATCCTGCGTTAATTGGGCAATCATTTTTTCATAAAGGGGAATGGCAACCTCCGGCCTCGCAGCTTCTATAAATGAGGGACGGTTACCTTTTTTTGTACTGGCATGTAAAGTAAACTGGCTAATCAGCAGGATATTGCCGTCAATA
Source organism: Cyanobium sp. NIES-981 (assembly GCA_943368815.1). Classification (GTDB taxonomy): domain Bacteria; phylum Bacteroidota; class Bacteroidia; order Cytophagales; family Spirosomataceae; genus Emticicia. The sequence continues at coordinate 15,625 of CALRLS020000028.1, read as the reverse complement.
GCAGCTAAATCCAAATTCATTTTCCCTTCTGCATCTCCGAATACCCGCAGACCTACTATTTTCTTTGATAGCCATTCTACATCTTCTTGTGTATCTGTATGGGTAATGCCCAATAATATCATAAAGCCAATTCCGATTTGCCCTTTAAGTATAGTACCAATTGTTACCGAGGCCTGGCTCACCCGTTGGATAACTGCAACCATAATTTTATAGATTTAGCAATAAGTCTGCAATTAAAAGATAAGTACCTATACCAATGATGTCATTGGCAGTAGTGATAAAAGGACCCGAAGCTATAGCAGGATTTACCCCTATTCTATCCAGCAATAATGGCGTAACCGTACCCATAAAAGAGGCTAAGACCACCACAGATAATAAAGAAAAACAAACAACCAGAAAAAGTCTGGGTTCACCAATCAGATAAATATAGGCTCCTGCCAATGCCCCAATTACCAGTCCGTTTACGATGGCGACAAGAATAATTTTAAATAGCCGCTGCCATAAACTGGTGGTAATTCCGGTTTTTTCAGCAAGACTCTGCACAATCAATGATGAGGTCTGAATACCCACATTCCCACCTGTTGAACCCATAATCGGGATAAAGGCCGCCAAAGCGGCAACTTTCTGAAACTCTTCTTCAAAACTCTTGATAACAGTTGCTGCTAGAAGACTTCCGATTACACCTACCACCAACCACGGTAAACGGGCTTTGGCTAATTGCCACACACTATCATCTTCCTCTGCCTCACCTGTGATACCCGCCATTACCTGAATATCTTCTTCGGCTTTATCGGTAATAAAATCGACCACGTCATCAATCGTAATTCTACCCAATAATCTGCCTAAAGTATTTACCACCGGAATCGCCTCCAGGTCATATTTCTGCATCATGTCGGCTACTTCTTCTGCTTTGGTTGTTGTCTCCACAACCACTATATCGTCGTCTACGATATTCTCAATTCTTGTGTTTTTTCTTGCCAGCACAATCTGTTTCAGCGATACTATCCCCTTCAGTTTCTGGTCGTCATCAACCACATAGATAGCAAATACCTTTTCCACGTCTTCTGCCTGCCTCCTGATTTCCTCTACGCATTCACTTACCGTCCAGTTAGCATTTACCTTTACTAACTCCTTCTGCATCAATCCCCCGGCTATATCCTTTGGGTAATACATCAGATCTATAATAAAGCGGGCTTGTTCACGGTCGTCCAGCAAAGCAATTACTTTCTCTCTTACCTCAATGGTCTGTTCATTCAGTAAGTCAGCAGCATCATCCGAATCAAAAAGGTTTACATATTTAGCAATTTCTTCTACCGTAAGATGTTCCTTAATAAAACTCTTGCGGTCTTCCGGCTCAATATGAGAGAGTATTTCTGCTCCTGTTTCGGTATCAACCAGGTTTAGCAGATAATGCCCCTGTTCACCATCGAGTTCGAGCAGAATCCCGGCAATATCGGCAGGATATAGCTCTTCCATCTCGGCTTTAAGCAGTTTCTCGTCTTTCTGCTCAATGCCTGCCTCCAGTTTTTCTATGTACTCCTTTGTTAGCTCAAAAGTAGTCATGTCTACCCTATTAGTTTTCAGTAAATGCCTTTGTCAGTAGTACAAACTCTGCTACGCCCAGTTGTTCGGCGCGTTTATTCAATAATTCATGCTCAAAATTCAGTCCAATAGGTTTTAAAGCATTCCGCAGGGTTTTCCGTCTCTGGTTAAAACCTGCTTTTACAACCTGAATAAACTTTTTCTCATTACAATCTAATCTATCTACTTCATTTCTTCGGACACTTATCACGCCTGAATCAACTTTGGGCGGAGGTATAAACGCCCCGGGTAATACCGTAAATTCATACTTAATATCATAAAATGCCTGTAAAAGTACGCTCAGAATACCATAATCCTTGTTACCCGGAGGTGAAGCAATACGCTTTGCGACTTCTTTCTGTAACATACAAACCACCTCTACAACAACATCTCTATGTTCAAGCACTTTAAAGAAAATCTGGGATGATATATTATAAGGGAAATTACCGATAATGGCAAAAGGCTCAGCATTATCAAATCCTTTCAGGCTTGATAAGTTCATTTGCAGAAAGTCTTCTGGAAAAACCCTGTCAGATAAATCAGGGAAATTTTTGTTCAGATAGACCACAGATTCATTGTCTATCTCAACTACAGAGGTCTGATAATCAGTCTTTTTTAATAAAAACTGTGTCAACACACCCATACCCGGGCCTATTTCCAAAACCTTTGTATAGTTTTTATGGAGTGAAAGCAAATTCACAATCCGTTCAGCTGCATCTAAATCTTTAAGAAAATGCTGCCCGAGGTGTTTTTTAGGTTTGACTTTTTGCATGCTCAAAATTAGTTCTTTCTGCCTACAATGACATTCAATTATTGATTTTTGTTGAATATCCTCTACAATTTGCTTACGCTTTTGCTCCATTTCGGCATTTTAGCATAAAAGAAAGTAGGTGGACTGCTTATTTAGTCATAAATAATGAATTATTATAAAAAAACTAAAGTCATGCAAGGTAACATTGTTTCAAAATCGATTGTTTTAGCCGCCTCTTTATTAGCGGTAGGCTTTACTAATATAAGTTGCAAGTCAACGAGTGGGATGTCAAAATCCAAAACGGATAACCAGACTAGCATGGTACCTCCTCCACATGCCGAACAGGCTACTATTTCAACTGTATCTATGGGTGGAGCATCAGGAGAAGAAGTAAAAAAAATAATGTCTGAGTATGTCCCGGCATTAAATGAAAACATCGGCGATATTGCTATGGTTGAAATCTATGATGAGGGTTTAATTGTAACCATGAATAAAGGCAATATCTTCAATGTCGATTCATACACGATTAACAAGGATGCCAAAGCAGATTTACTAAGAGTTGCTTATTCGTTGAAACAAATGCCTAATACATTTGTAGTAGTTAACGGCCACACAGATGCCACAGGCACCAAAGAACATAATGATAAATTATCAAGACAGAGAGCTGTTCAGGTAGCCAATTTTCTGAAAGGAGCCGGAGTTGATGAAAAAAGACTTCTGGTTGATGGATATGGCGAGAAAATACCTAAATATTCAAACAAATTCATTGCAGGTCGAGATAAAAACCGTAGAATAGACTTTATCATCGTAGCAGATAACGCTATTCGTGCAGATGTAATTAATAAGTAATAACTATACTTACCAAAATCAAATCGGAGTAGCTATGCAGCTGCTCCGATTTTTTTCTTTAACGAAAACAGAGGTTGCCACAATGTACACAAAATCACGAAGTTACACAATGTAAAAATAGTGCAACTTCGTGGCTCCCTTGTGTACATTGTGGCAAAATTGTTCAGTAGCATACTTATCAATATCATTTTTTATGATAAATTTGGTTTTCAAACCAGACTTATGATACGCATCCTTATTTCCTTATATTTTCTTCTCCCATTGGCAGGTTTAGCCCAGACAGGCTCTGAAATTTATCTTTTTGATATATCTTTCAGGAATAATAAATTCACGCTGTCAAATCCCGTCAATATTACTGAACATCCTGGCTATGATAATCAGCCTTCGTTTCACCCTGTTATTCCTGTTCTTTATTATGCTTCAGCCAATGATAGCGGACGAACAGATATTAAGTCTTATGATTACGTAAAACAAATCACCCGTCAGGTTACAAATACTCCTGAAAGAGAATATTCGCCTACTGTAACGCCAAATGATTATTATTTTTCATGCATTATTCAGCGTGACAACGGGCAGCAGGATTTAGGGCAATACCTCCTTGGTGGTGGCCCGGCCAAAGTTTTAATTAATAATCTGAAAGTTGGTTACCATACCTGGGTTGATGCAAATAGTCTGCTCTTGTTTGTATTGGCTGATTCAACCAATAATCTGCATTATTATAATCTTGCTACCAAAGAAAACACCATCATTGCCATAAAACCCGGTCGTTCTCTGCATAAAATCCCTAATCAGCTGGCATTCAGTTTTATAGATAAATCTTCTCCTGACCAGTGGGTAATCAAACAATACGACTCGGCCTCAAAAGCGATAAGCCCCATTGTAAATACGGTAGGTAAATCGGAAGATATATGCTGGACAACCAACGGCTATATTCTGACCAGCGATGGCGAAAAACTATATTTCTACAAACCCGATTCAGGCAAAGAATGGCAAGCAATTGACACAAGTAACATGCCGATGCTTAAGAAAATCACCCGTTTGGCTGTGAATAAAGAAAATACCAAACTGGCTGTGGTGGTGAGTGAGTAATCTTCCTATTATCTACGAGCAAATAGATTTAAATTTTCATCTTTCTTCGTAGATTTGGCTTTGATAAAATACTACCAGAAAGATGACGGTTGAGAATTCGAATGAAGAATTATTGTTTGAGATTGAAAAACTCAAACGTAAGCTCGAAGAAGCCGAGCACAGCAATGCCATTGACCAGTTACAGGATTTAGTTGATAATACTTCCGAAATTATCATGCTGCTTTCGCTGAGCGGTCGGTTTTTGTTTGTCAATAAGGCTTTCAGAGAAGTATTAGGTTATTCGAGTGAAGAATTAGCCCGGCTTTCTTTACAGGATATTCTTCATCCGCAATTTGCCGAAGATATGCTTCACACGCTTGAACAAATCAAGGCAGACAAGCAGATTGTGGATTATCAGACCGTTATGCGGAACAAGGAAGGCAAACGTGTATATCTCTCAGGAGACATCAGTTGCCGGTTCGAAAATGGCATTCCTACGGCCTTTCGTTGTTTGTTCAGAGACATTACACTCCGCCGTAGGGCTGAAAGAGCACAGCAATTGTATTATACCATTGCCCAGCTCAATCTTAATACCCTTAACCTTAAAGACTTTTTAACGCAGGTTCATGCCGAACTGCAGAAAAATATACAGGCCAATAATTTCTTCGTAGCGCTTTTCGAGCCTGATGAAGGTACCATTTATTATCCTTACGTAGTTGATGAATATTACGAAACCAGTGAGAATTTCCTACGGCGTAAACTAGGCAATGGTATCATTGAGTACTCAATGGTACAGAACAAGCCGCTCTTTCTCTACAAAGAAGATATTGAAAAACTATCAGAAACCGAGCGTTTGACACTCTATGGGTCTTCACTTCCTGAGGTAATGCTATGCGTACCTCTGAAAGTAGATACCAATACAACGGGGGTAATCGGTGTACAATCGTATAGCGACCGTAACAAGTTCAATATCAGAGATCTGGAGCTTCTGGAATTCGTTTCCGGTCAGGTGGCGGTGGCGCTGGTAAGAAAACAGAAAGAAGAAGATTTACTCCGGCAGACATCCCGCCTTAATGCCGTTTTTGATAGTAGTTCGCACGTTATCTGGACAGTCAACCTGAAACGTCAATTGAGTTCTTTTAACAAGAATTATGAAGAACTGATTAAGAAAAACCTTGGTTTTCCCCCTGAAATCAATTCAAGTACAGAAAAGATAGGCTGGCGACTGATAGCGCCCGAAGACCGCCCGCTTTTAAGGGATAGATACAATGAAGCCTTTAAAGGCAAACCTCAGTATTTTGAAATGCACTGGGGTAAAATAGATGGCGGCGATGATTGGTATGAGTTTTATCTCAACCCTATTCTATCTTCTTCAACCGGACAGATTGAGGAGATTTCAGGTATCGCCCAAAACATTACAGAAAAGAAAAACTCCACTATCACGCTTCAGAAAAGCGAACAGAAATTCCGTGATACCATTGAGTCGTTTATTGATATTTATTATCGTACCGACTTGGCCGGAAACATCAGCATGATTTCTCCATCAGTACTTACCCATACTGGCTATACTGTTGATGAGGTGATGGGAAATAAGGTGGATAAATTCTTCGAGAATGCCACCGATAGCTCTAAAAATATCAAGGGTTTACTGAAATCAGGCAGTATTACCAATTTTGAGGTAGTTGTGAAACGCAAAGACGGAGAATTGAGGCAGTTTATGCTCAATATCCGGATGATAAAAGATGCCAAGGGTATTCCGGTAGAAGTGGAAGGTGTAGCCCGTGATATTTCGGAATTGAAGAGAGCCAATGAAGACTTATTGATTGCTAAAGACGAAGCCGAGCGTTCATTGAAAGTAAAAGAAAGGTTCCTAGCCAATATGAGCCACGAGATTCGTACACCTATGAATGGCGTGATCGGGATGATTGACCTGATGTACGAAACACCGCTGAATCCGGAACAAAGAGATTATGTGCAAACCATCAAGAAATCGTCAGAAACATTATTGACGATTCTGAATGATATACTTGACTTGTCGAAAATAGAAGCGGGCAAAATGGATTTACACAATGCCCCGCTTGACCTCAAAGAATTGCTCGAACGACTGGTAGCCCTATTCCGCCAGCGTGCCATCGAGAAAAACAATAAGCTCACTTATGAGATTGCAGAGGATGTACCTGCCTATCTGATTGCTGACCAGACCCGTTTATTACAGATCTTCTCTAATCTGACCTCAAATGCACTCAAATTCACCGAAAACGGGAGTGTGGTAGTGTCTTTATCCAGAGTCTCTTCAAATGGTAAAATCCACGTACTGAAAGGCGAAATCAAGGATTCCGGTATTGGTATATCAGACGAAGATCAGAAACTTCTGTTCGGGGCATTTCAGCAACTGGATAATTCTACCAAAAAATCATTTGGCGGTACAGGCTTAGGTCTGGCCATTTCAAGAGAATTATGCCGATTGATGAAAGGTGACATGGGTGTTGTTTCTGGTGAAGGCAGAGGCAGTATCTTCTGGTTTACGATTGAAGTGCGTTCTACAAGCATCAGTCCAAGTGTTTCTGAAGCTAGTGAAAACGAGATAAAACTTACTGATTTCTTTCATTCTTATTTACCTAAAATCTTGCTGGTCGATGATAATCAGGTTAATAGAAAAGTAGCCTCAGAGATATTGATGAAGTCGGGCTGCAAAGTAACAACTGCTGAAAGCGGTGCCAAAGCCATTGAAATTTTTGGAAACGATTCGTCTTTCGATTTGATATTTATGGATATTCAGATGCCGGAAATGGACGGTATAGAAACCACTAAAAGAATGCGGACTCTTTATGGTTCGTCTCTGCCTAAAGTGGTAGCCATGACCGCCTACTCTATGCAGCACGACCGTGAGCGTTTCCTGAGCGAAGGCATGGACGATTATGTGCCTAAACCAATCAGAGCGGCAGTATTGGTACAAAAAGTGAACGAATTAGTAAAAACTGATGGCAGATTGGATAATAGTGAGGCACCTAAGTTGGAAACAATTGCTCAGGAAGCTATTACCGTTGCAAATGATAAACAACCGATAGTATCTGTATCTGCCACAACAGTTGATTCTGAGGAAAAATCTCAGTCAATACCCGATTTCAGTATCCCTGCTGATATGCCGATGTTTGATATGGAAGTGGTGAACCAATTAAAAGAAATGGTTGGTGAAGAAATGCTGCTGACTGTATTTGAAGATTTTGAACAGGAGGCACAGGAACAGATACAAAATACCAAAGCAGCCTACCCCGATAATGTAAAAACCATCCAGAGTGAATTGCATACTTTGAAGGGTAATTCGGGCACAATAGGCCTCACACGGATACATGAAATCACCCAAAACCTGGAAGTGCCGTCAAAAACAGGCGATTTATCGCATTTTATCGAAAAAATGATAGTTTTAGAAGAAGAATTTGCTAAATTTCGCGACGAGTATCGTAAAGTTTTGTAATGCTCATTACTCGAATCCCGTAAGTGTTTTTCTGCAATTGCAGAGTGAATCTATAAGAATGAAAACCCTTTGGTCATTAACCATTTTGCTTCTTTTATCAGGGCAAGGCGAGAATCTTTTCGCCCAATGGCATTGTGGTACACCTCTTCCAAATAAACAAGAGAAAAAAGCATTACTGGCACAATACCAGACCTTCATTCAGCAAAAAAACTCAGGCAGGTTTCGACTAACCAATTATAAAGTAGCCCTGAAAGTCAATATCATTTCAGCTATCAATACACCGGCTTCGGCTGTACTGAACGAAACCGACATACGGGAAATCATTGCTAATGCCAATACTTACCTGCAAAATATTAATGTTGAATTATATCTGCTCAACAATCAGGTCAATGCAATTAAAGATGATAAATACGCTGACTTTAAAATAAGCGATGAGGCCGAACTCCGTAAAAAATATGATGTACAGAATGCCATCAACATTTATTTTACCAAAAAAATAAGTCTTACCAATTTAACTGTACTAAGTGGCTACACTACCCTACCCAGCCCTGCGTCTAATAGTAACCGTATCTTCTATTCTTATTTTGAGCGTTCTGCCGACGATATTCAGAACCTTAAAAACAAAACCTTTTTACACGAATTAGGCCATTATTTCGGCTTATTGCATACGTTTCAGGATAGTAACAGTCCGGATGAAACTGAAAGAGAATTAGTGACACGCGGGGCCGGCTCTAATTGTGCCATCATGGGCGACCAGTTATTTGATACTCCGGCAGACCCTTTTGAAAGATTACCTATTTTATCTGCTTTTGAATGCACCGATACGTCACCTGCTGATATTCTTGACTCAAACGGTGAAAGGTTTGGCCCTGCCACCAACAATATTATGTCTTATTATCAGGGCTGTGGTAATGCCTTTACCGAACAGCAATACCTGAAAATGCAGGCTTCGTTTGCCATCCGGTTTTCTCCGGCCGCAGAATACCAGTTAACAGGACAAGGCGCAACAAATTTTGTATCAATAAAAAGTCTGAATAAAAGTGTTTATTGTGCAGGAGATTCAGTGCAGGTCAGTTATAATCTGGAAGGTTTGTTTGAAGATGGCAACCAGTTGATTACTGAAATATCTGATAATTCAGGCAAAAACTATCAGGTAATTGAATCGAAAAGGCGTGGTAGTAAAATACTATTACAACTCCCTTATAACCTGCCTGCAGGAGAGAATTATCATATTCGACTCACAGCCACAAGACCGGAAACTTTCAGCCCAATCAGCGAGAGTTTTGCGGTGCGCAGCTATGCTACTGCGTTTATTACGAGTAACAAAGCAAGTATTAATGCCGGAGATACAGTAGATTTAACGGTTAGTCTGGGCGGTAGCGGTGCCTGGTCTTTTGATTTATCCGATGGTACTTCCATCAAAGATACCCGGCAGACAAGCCATACATTTACCAAAACCCTGAATGAAACCACAGTTTTTGCCATATCATCATTGCGGAATATGTGCGGCGAGGGAACCGGAAAACAAAGTGTGATAGTTAATGTAATACAGCCGCAGATACAAACTGCCGGGCTGGCATCAACAACTATTTGTCAGGGGCAAACTGTTAAACTTTCAATCAGTATTTCAGGCTCACTCTCTTTTGATAGTCAGCTAAGTATACAAATCTCTGACACCACAGGTCAGCGTTTCACAGACTTACCTACACAGGTTTCCCTGTTCAGCCTGTCTGCTCAGATTCCTGCAGATCTCAAGACCGGTTCGGGATATCGTTTGAAAGTAGTGGCTAAGAATTCATCATTATTCAGTGCTCCCATCGGGCCATTGACTATTGCTTCAGTGCCAAATCCTCCTGTTGTTAGCCCGGTTGTTAATTTTTGTCAGAATAGTTCACCCCAGACTTTAAATGCTACTGGTAGCAATATCAGGTGGTATGTTGATGAATATGATTTAAAATCGTATAATTCACTTGTTCCTTCTACTACTAAAGAAGGTACATCTACGTATTATGTAACACAAACCAATAATTTCGGTTGCGAAAGTATCAAAGCCAGAATAGATGTCAATATCCGGGCCTATCCAAATGCCACTTTAAGCGGAGACAATACAATATTGCTGGGTGACAGCACAGCATTGAATGTCAGTTTTACCGGAGGACTACCTGCTTTAGTTAAACTATCAGACGGAAAGATTTTTGATGTAAAAGTTAGTCCGTTTAAGTTTGAAGTTAAACCTACCCAAAGTACTACTTATCTACTCACCGAGGTAAAAAATACCTGTGGTTCCGGCATGGTATCAGGCAGTGCCAGGATAATTATTCTGGAGCCTCTGGCGACAGAGGAAATGATAAGAGACGGCATCAGCGTATTCCCGAATCCTGCCAGTGAACAACTGACAGTCAGATTCGATTCGCCCCGGATGGTAACTTCATCAATTTCTTTGGTAGACATGAAAGGAAGAGTATTGCACGAAAATACTACAAAGACAAATCAGGAGTTCTTAGATCTGAAGCCTTATACAGCAGGCAACTATATACTAAGAATAAAAGTTGGAGAGAGGAGTATTAACCGGAAGATTGTAATCGAACGATAATAAGAAAGACAAAATACTTATACATGAAAAAGCCCTCCTGAGAGGGCTTTTTCATGTATATTAAAGCGCCGGAATTCTTAGTACCTGACCAGGATAAATTTTATCAGGGTGAGTAAGCATCGGTTTGTTTGCTTCAAAAATAACCGGGTATTTCATCATATCGCCATAATAAGTCTTAGCGATTTTCGATAAAGTATCTCCTTTTTCTACAGTGTGGAATTGTGCCTCAGGTTCAGGGGTAGTTACAGTTAACTGATTGTCAACCACATGTACACCTTCAACGTTTCCAACTGCCAAAGCAATTTTCTCAGATTCTTCCTGTGTGTCTACATCACCAATTATAGTCACAGTATCACCCGTTGTTTTAATTGTTAATGTATTGAAAGATAAGCCAAGTTTTTGAACGTGAGCTAAGAGAACACTCGCTTTGAGTTCTTCTTTTTTCTCAACTGGTGCTTCTTCTTCTTTGTGACCGAAAAGTTTTTCACCTACTCCTTTAAAAAATGACATTAGTCCCATTTGTGTAATTGGTTTTTTGTTAATAGAATGATAAATAATAAGTACTGCAAATGTATTAAAATACTGATACCTACTGACAAAAAATGCAACAATTATTTGGTAATAAGCAAATTTCAAATCAGGTATCTAATGGCAGTCATCGGTGTTTAGACGTATCCGCTTAATAAAGTAACACAAATCCCGTACTTTTTTTCAGATTCTTCATTTGAAGCCGTATAATTAGGCTCATTTGTAAATCCCAAGTGAAATTTAGTACTTAAATCTGAACAAATAATACTAATACCGAATAATTAACATTAAGAAAACATTAATATCTGGTAAATAATGCAAAAAAAAGTTGCAATACTCCCACAATAATTTCGTTAATTTGAGAAGAAGATTAAAACAATCATACTGATGAAATGTAAAAAATCATTACTCGCTTTTATACTATTGCTTGGCTTTTCCATAAAAGTCAGTGCACAGTCTGACGACAATGCAATCAAAGAAACACTGATGAATTACCTTGATGGTGGTGCAGTAGGCGACTCTGCTAAACTAAATCGTGCGTTTCATTCTGCTGCCAATCTGCGTAGCTTATCTAACGGTCGCATTTCAGAAATTCCGGTAAAAAGATTCATCGCATCGGTACCTGCCGGAGGTGCTAAATGGAAAAGTAATATTGTGAGCTATAGCTATGCCGGAACAGCCGGAACAGCGGTAACGGAAGAAGAATTTGATACTTTTAAATATGTAGACTTTCTGAATCTATTAAAAATAAACGGAGAGTGGAAGATAGTAAGCCGTGTCTTCTCAAAGGTTGACAAAGGCACATTGGTAGCCGCCAATGGTATTACCGCCCCTCCGGCAAGCACTTTAAAAGCAGGCAATACAACCGGTAAAAAACCTGCCGCTAAGCCAAAACCATCAGATGATGGCTGGTGAGAATATCACCTCACCCCAACCCCTCTCCTGAAGTTTTTTTTAGCCCCTCTCCCGTGGGAGAGGGGTTGGGGGTGAGGCAAAACTACCCTACTATCTCACTCAACCAGGTCTTTACTTTCTGTGCCCATTCGGCCTGCTGAAAAGTATCCAGACTATGGCGGGTTTCGTTATCATATTCTTTTTGCAGCCTGTTCATTTCTTTGTACGATTCAAGGTATTCATACTGAATCATGCTATTCAGGTCTTCTATGCTTTCAGCATGCATTACCCGCACTTTTTTCTTGAATCGTTCTACTACCAGTTTGGTAATGTCAAAATGTAATTGTTCATGCGCCAGCGAATAGGTTGTTTTGGCGCTTTCATTCGCCCACGACATACCCCTTACCATATAGGTTCTGGTTTCTACAAATGCCTGAATGATTCCTTTTGATATTCTGAAAGAAGAGTGATAGCCAAAATTGCTGAAAATAGCCGCTCCATATCTTCCTGATGCTGATGGCCTGCCTCTGAAATCGTCCCAGTTAACTTTGCGGCTTTCATAATAGATGGTATCCTCATCATTAGTCAGGTAATCCGGCAGTATGATTATCTCAAGACCTTTATTAAGGGCTTCATGTTTTTCACTATTAAGCTCCATCCAGTCGGAAAAATATTCGAGTGTCTGAACAATCAATTGGCGTAGCACTGACTCATAATTGTTCATATTAGGCGATGTACCTCCTGAACGCTTATAGTTCATATATACATCAGAGTTAGCCAAAGAAACCGTATCATTTTTACTGATTCTTTCAAAACTAACTGTCAGGGACATTTTACCGTCTATTCCTGAAGCACCTTTTGATTCAGCAATTTTCAGTGTTTTTATGTGATAAAGAATAGGTACGGTAGAGGCGTCTTTAGCTAGATTTCTGGCAATAAAGCTTTGAATGCCGTTCTTTACTCCGCCTGTTATGCTAATGGGGTCTTTTTCGTTCGTAGAAGTAATAATAGTGCCCAATGTGCTGTGGGGTCTTCCGTCTTTGACCCCGGCAATATGATAGCAAACGGGTTTTATATGAATCCGTGTATCCTTCAAACTTATTAAATGCTGAGCAAATAATGCAGGCATAAAAGCCCAGCAAAAGACCAGTATCGCAAACGTGACAATCTTTTGCATTTTCTTGTCGATTCTATTCAAATATAAAAAAAATAATTGAGTGATTGTGCGATTGAGTGAATGAGTGATTAAATGACAATGATTAATTACGTGGATACCGCTAGGAATTTCTTGAAAAATATGAGGATAGCTTTCTTAGCTTGAATTTTTTCAACTATATACAGGATGTATCACAATTATTAACTGCTTAATAATCCAGGATTAAAATATCTGCTCTAAAGTATCCAATTCGTAATCACTCATTCACTAAATCACACATTCACTCAATTGCTTAATCTCAACGCTTATTTCCTGCTTTTATTGAAATTGAGGTCGCAAACAATAGCTGCGTACACAATACGGGTGATGGGCGCTGAGCCATAGACAGTGATGGCATTGGCATTCGTCAGATTTGTACCTCCTAGTTTAATAGTACTTCCGATACCTTTCAGATAATAATTCAGTTGGGCATCTAAAGTACCGAAAGCTTTTATTTCACCTTCGTCAAAAGGCATAAAATACATATATGTACTGCTACGGCGATAATTAACTGAATAAGAAAAATTCTTTGTTATCAGGCCATTGGCTCCTATATTAAACTTATGCTCCGGCGTGTTGAATCCGGCTATGAGGTCTTTAATATCCGAAATTTTGGCCCAGGTATAATTGCCATATAAACTTAGTTTTTTGTTCAGGCGATAATCAAGGCTAATGAACGCCCCCTGAGTAGTAACAGGTTTATCAAAATTTGCCCAGGTCTGGATAAATCTTCCTCTGGTGCGGTCTGGTGTTGTTTTTGCCCAGTCACCTGTTTTTTGCTGATAATTACCCTCCGGCATTTTTCCATCCTCACGTCCCTGAAAGCGCACTATACCTATAAAGCCATTATAAAGGCTATGGTAATAGCTAAGGTCTATCTGTAAATCTTTGGTCAATAAGCCTTTGTAGCCTAACTCCCAGCTATTCATTTTTTCAGGAGCCAGTTTTTTTACTTCATACGGCTGTGTGCCTGCCGAGTTGAGACCTTTAAATCCGTTTTCCACATTGCCAATCAACAGGATACTCCCGTAGTCAAGGTAGATGTATTGATCAAGCTGTGCCGGAGCTCTGAAAGCAGTAGAATAATTGGCTCTGAAATTATGACGTCCCGCTGAGTAAACGGCAGAGATACGTGGAGAAAACCTGGTACCGAAATTCTGAAAGAAATCTACCCTGCTTGCGGCCGCTAATGTCAGCTTATCATCCAGCAATTTTTGTTGTACCTGTCCGTAGATACCCGACTCCCAGTTCTTAATAGCATCTCGTTTTTCTCCGGTCAATGGAGAGAAATTGCCATCAGAAAGCAAAGTTCCGTTCGATTTCAAAAGATAAGTACGGTAGGCACCCCCTACTACAATATCTGTTTTGTCTAATTTAAACTCTCTTTGTGCCGAAAAATCGGTGTAACGGGCTGTATTAGTAAAGGCCGCCCCTTTTACGGTTGAGCCGTTGATTATTAAATCACCTACACCGTTAGCTACCCGGTTGGCTACATAGTCAAATATGGAACCTGAAGCGCCAGCAGGTTTTGGATTCAGTTGTAAATTCTGTGTAAGATTAAAGGCTAATTTAGCTGCATCCTGAATCGACTGCCCTCCCTGAATAGCAGGTAATGAAAAACCACCCGGCACACTTCCACTGATTACATCAGGCGTATAAACTCCTGCAAGAGCCCCACCACCAAAGCCATTGCCGCGTGCTGCTGCAAATATCTGATTCCAGGCATTGAAATAATTGCTGGCAAAAGTCGGATAGATACCGTTCTTAGGGTCAGTGATGCGTACGTTCTGCATGGCATTGGCTACCCCGCCAACTTCATAGGCTTTGCCGCCGTAGTCGAACATTGAGTAGGCACGTACAAACCATTTACTGTTCTTTATTTCTAATTTATGCAAGTCATATTGCATTTCGCGCCAGGCAAAGCGGCTGGTACTCTGAAAAATACCATTACCCAAAGACCATCGGTATTCGTACGAAGCCTGTGTTTTTTCATTGATCTTAAAATGGATGGAAGGATTCAGGCGTATACTACCTGCCTGAAAATTATTGATATTCATAAATTTACTTCCGGCATTGGTACCAATAATATCGCCTTCTTTAAAACCGGGCATATAAATGCGATATGGCTGATTATTATTATATTGGGTATACTTAGGGTCAGTGATGGTTGAGCCCACATCGCCAAAATAATTAAGTTTGTTCCAGCCAAAAGGTGAGCCATAAGCATTATTGGCTGCATCAGAGCCTGCCAGGCCTCCGGCTGTCACCGCTTTGATAGCGGCATCAGACTCTCCCAGAAACTCCTCTCCCTGAGTGAAATTCGCATTCAGTTTAAAAGCAAAACGTTTGGCAAATACCTGTGCGTACCGTATCTGCCCATCTACCAAAGACCTAGAACCACCCCTAACTGAGGCTGCTAATCCCTGATATTTAAAAGGGTCTTTGGAATGCATCAATATCACGCCATTAAAAGCGCCCGAGCCATATAGCGCCGAATTGGCTCCATAAATCACCTCTATATTATCTATATCCAAATCTGGCGTACCCATCCAGTTACCTCCGTATAAAGAAGAGGTTGGCGACATAAAATCGACATAATCGGCTAATTGAAGAATCCGCTCCGCTTTAGAACTGTTGAATCCTCTGGTACTTAAACTTGTGACAAACCAACTCGACTGGCTTACGTCGATA
>CALRLS020000027.1:0-20801 GCA_943368815.1 Cyanobium sp. NIES-981 | reverse complement strand
AGAGATTTTTAAGAGCAGGTTTAAATATTGTTTTTCTGACCGAAAAGGACAGATTTTTTAGCTAGACAAGGCGCATTTTGCAGATGTAGCCGGCAGCTACATCGAAAAAATGCAACGCAGTATAGCTGAAAAAGATGCCTTTGTAGGTCGAACAATAATTTTTAAACATGCTCTAAGTTAATAATAGATTAAATACTGACACAATTCTTTCAAAATCATGAAAATTTACATTTTTGTTTTAATTTTGTTTATTCTTGCTTGTAGTAACCCAAAAGAAACCCAAAAAGTGGAAGTGAGTGTCCCACCCCCCCCAACAGCACCTGCATCAAGCAATGTGCAAAACCTTGCTCGTACTATTATGGGTACAGGTGAAGGTCTTTTAAGAGGTGTTAAATTTGGCGATTCAATCGAGGAAGTGAAAAAGAAAGAATCAATCGAACTGTTTGAAGAAGAAAATTCGCACGTTGGTTATTCTTTTGACACTGATAATCTTGAAACCGTTGATATTCTTTATGAAAGAAATAGTCAGAATCGTGTTTCAGGTATTGAATTGGACATCTATATGAACACCGACGAAACAAATGAAGGTTTGAAACAGGAACTTAGTAATTTGTTTACTGTACGATACGGAAAACCTGTATCGGAAAACCCCATACTTGTATGGAAAGTTAAACCCACAGGACAAGTAAGCATTAAGGTCGTGAAGAATAAATTAGACAGAGGTCTGGAGGTAAGATTTACCCAACAGCCGAAATCGATTTAATCGTATCAATATAGACCCTCTAAGAAAAATAAAACTTAGAGGGTTTTTTATGGACTGATTTTGAACCTGTTTAAACAGGGTCTATTAAAAATAATTCAAATCCATCTTCAATTCATTATCAATATGTCAAACATGAAAACAAGATTACTCGCATTATTAGTGATTAGCTGTGTCTTAATAATTGCCTGCGAAGGCCCACAGGGACCTGCAGGGCCTCAGGGACCGCAAGGTGTAAAAGGCGAAACTGGTAGCACAGGTGCTACTGGCCCGGCTGGTGCTACAGGAGGAGGCACAACCGGGGCAAAAGGCGATAAGGGAGACCCGGGCACACCAGGAACAAACGGTACTAATGGTGCAACCGGAGAAAAAGGTGATAAAGGAGACCCAGGCACGGCCAACGTTATTTATTCAGGTTGGTTTGCTCCCGGTGCCGGTGACTGGCAGAAAATTTCAGAAATTAATTATACTTACACGCTCAATGAACAAAGAATAACACAGAATATTGTTGATAGAGGGGTAGTGTTGGTCTATAGTCGTCAGAATGCCAATAGCGCCAGTTATCTCTTGCCGCTTACTCTCACTACCAGTTCGAGCATCAGTAATTATAATGTAGGTATGAGTTTTGAGAAAGTAATTATCAATTTTCTGGAATTATTAGAGCCATCCGGCAAACCAGCCAATAATTTGCAGTTCCGTTACGTTATTATACCCGGAGGCATCCAAGCAAGAGCCAATTTAGATTACACTAATTTTGATGCTGTTGCCCGTGCCTTCGGAATCCCGGAGTAGTTTGGAAAATTTGTCAGGAATTGGGATGGTAAAGACACCTCTAGGGGTGTCTTTGCTTTTTATATGCGGTTTCTACTCCTGCGGTATAGATACTTTAGATTAAAAAATCTTGATTTGAATACGCCGGAGGTGTAAATTAGTGTTTTATTTTTTAAACTTTATTTCATTAAGTCAAATGCACAATTCAAAGTAAAGAATGCCCGTTATCTTAAATACGCCTGATGTGCTTAAACCCTACACCTATCCTGAGTTTATGCAAACCAGTCTTTTTTAATTGTATGATTAATAGAATGAAAAAAAATCTATCTCTGCACAAGAGAGGTATCGCTTTTGTCTTTTTTGCCATAGTTGTTGCTCCAGCCATTGGTTTTGGTCAGAAATGTCACCATGCCAGTGAAGTACAGTCACTTTTCACGCACCTTAAAAACAATGGCTTCAACGAACAGGACCCCATTAACTATCATTATTTTTTTATTGACAGCGACCCCAAGGATATTGCACAGCTAAAAGAGGTGCTTGTGAAACAGGATTATGAGTACGTAGGTATTGCCAAAATAGCAGGTAAGTATCAGTTAGAAGTCAGTAAGAAGGAAGCCCATACAGCCGGCTCGGCCATTGAACGGGGAAAACAACTGAAAGCTCTGGCCAATGCCAATAACGTTGATGTATTTGATGGCTTTGAATTGAAACTGGAAAGTAATTCGCACGATATTGCCGAAGATGATATAAGAGAAGAAATATATAAGATTCCCGCACCACAACTGTTTAAAAAAGCAATGGAGTTTTATAGCCGTAATAATACCGAAAAAGCCTTGCTGGCTTTTGACCGTTGCATCAGCATGGGTATTAATCCTGAAATGAGTTATTATAAAAGAGGAAATTGTAAAACAGCTATGGGTAACGTCAACGGAGCTATCGCAGACCTTGAATACGTAGTACGATTGAATCCGAAGCATTATGAGGCAAATTTTAATCTGGGAGGACTGCATCTCGATAAAGAAAACTATGATAATGCCATCAGCTATTACCTGAAAGCTGTAACAATTAATGCACAAAGCGATAACGGATTTTACCGTCTGGCAGAAGCCTATCAGAAGAAAGGTCAGAAAAAAATGGCCCTTCAGTATTGCGAGAAATCATTAGCTATCAACCCTGATAATGCCTATGCCCAGGAATTATTGAAGAAATTGAATTAAGAAGAATACAATACTTACCGGGAGGGAGTTGGTGCTAAACCGGCTCCCTCTTCTTATTTATGACTTTTTAGCAGGGTAGGGCATATCGTAAGTGACAATTTGTCATTATATATTTTATATTAATGTTAATAATGTGCCATTTTGTCTTGATTTTTCAGATGGTATACAAATTGATAAAAAGAATACGTCGCCACAACGATGTGGCAAATCAAAATGTTAAACAATATTAAAATTAATAGAAAACCATGGCAACATTAGTAAGAAGTTTCGCACCTACATTTCCATCAGTATTACAAAACTTTTTTAATGATTTCGAGCATTTAGCTCCAACTCATCAAAACTCGTTCCCTGCGGTTAATGTATTAGAAGATGAAAACTCATTTAAGATTGAATTAGCTGCACCGGGATTGAAAAAAGAGGATTTCAAAATAAACGTTCACGAAAATGTATTGACTATTTCGGCAGAACAAAAAACTGAAACCGAAGAAAACAAAAACAACGGTAAGTATACCCGTAAAGAATTCAATTTTTCATCATTCAAACGTTCGTTTACATTACCAAAAACTGTAGATGGCGAGAAAATCGTGGCTTCGTATAACGACGGAGTTTTAGGTCTGGCATTGCCTAAAAAAGAAGAAGCAAAACCAAAAGAACCACGTTTAATTGAGATTGCATAAGCAAATCATATATTTGCAGAAAGGCAAGGTATCTTTTGGTATCTTGCCTTTTGTTTGACCCTGAAATGCTCATAGTTAAAATTTGTTAAAAATACATACCCCTACGAATTATAGTATTAGGTTTTGCGTTAAATTTGTACAAAACACCAAAGCACTTTTTTTTGTTAGCCTAATAAACAGAGGATCAGATTTGAAAATATTGTACTAATGATTGGGGTTCCAGTCAGTGTAATCAGAATAATCAGTTTTAAATCAGCAGTAAAGAACTATGAACAACACATTAAAAACAATCGGTATTGCTCTTGCCAGTAGTATCGTTACCATAGGTGGGTATCGTATGCTGGGCCTTGAAGGAAAAGACGTAATTTTTAACGAAGCCTCAACACCATCTTCTATCAATCGTTTAGCTAACTTTCCGGGAGGCGGTGCTGCTCCGGGTGACTTCACTTATGCGGCTGAATTATCAACCCCATCTGTGGTACATATCAAGGCTAAATCATCTCGTATGGTGCGCCAGCAACGTTCGATTTTTGACGATTTCTTCGGAGACGATTCTCCTTTTGGTATGCCTCGCGGCGGTAATCAACAACAGGAGTCATCAGGTTCTGGTGTAATTATCACCAACGATGGCTACATTGCCACCAACAACCACGTAGTAGAAGGAGCAGATGAACTGGAAGTGGTAACATCTGACCACAAAGCTTACAAAGCAAAAGTAGTAGGAACAGACCCGTCTACTGACATTGCGGTTATTAAAGTAGAAGGTGCGAACTTCCCTGCAATGGCTTTTGCCAACTCTGATAATGTAAAAGTAGGAGAGTGGGTATTGGCTGTAGGAAATCCTTTTAATTTAGAATCAACTGTTACAGCCGGTATTGTTAGCGCAAAAGGCCGTAATATCGGTATTCTTGCAC
This sequence comes from Cyanobium sp. NIES-981, assembly GCA_943368815.1. Lineage (GTDB taxonomy): Bacteria > Bacteroidota > Bacteroidia > Cytophagales > Spirosomataceae > Emticicia. The sequence continues at coordinate 16,462 of CALRLS020000027.1, read as the reverse complement.
AGAAACAACAACAGATGTTCAGACGCAACGGTGATGACCGTCAACAAAGAACAAGCGATGCTATCGAGTCATTTATTCAGACAGATGCAGCTGTAAACCCTGGTAACAGTGGTGGAGCATTGGTAAACCTGAAAGGTGAGCTAATCGGCATCAATACAGCTATAGCCAGTCCGAATGGCGCTTATGCAGGTTATGCTTTTGCGGTTCCATCGAGTATAGTTAAGAAAGTAACAGCCGATATTGTTAAATTCGGTAATGTACAACGTGGTTATTTGGGCATTAATCTGGTAGAACTGGATGGTAAGAGAGCAGAAGAAGTTGGCTCAAAATTATCAGAAGGTATCTATGTAGCCGATGTAATCGATAATGGGGCTGCTAAAGCTGCTGGTATCCAGAAAGGTGATGTGATTGTGAAAGTGGATGGTGTAGACACCAAAAGCGGTCCGAGATTACAGGAAATGATTGGCCGTAAACGTCCGGGTGAATCAGCAATGGTTACGGTATCACGTGATGGTAAATTAAGAGACTTTGAAGTAACATTACGTAACCGTGATGGTGGCAAGGATTTTCTGAAAAAAGAAGTAGCAGAAAGCAACAGCACTTTTGAAAAACTGGGTGTTGATTTAGCCGAACTATCATCAGCAGAAAAACAAAAATTAGGAATATCTGGTGGTGTAGTAGTGAAAAGAATTTATGATGGTGATATTGCAGATTATACTGAAATGCGTGAAGGATTTGTAGTGTTGAAAGTAGGTGAAAAGAAGGTCAGCAATCTAAACGATTTTAAATCAGCGATTAAATTAGCAAAGGAAAATGGAGATGAAAGCGTATTGATTTGTGGTACTTACCAAAGTTTGTCACGTACAGTTTGTTATGGGGTGAGCTTGGAATAGTGGCATAGAGTAGTAATGATGAAACTGTCATGTCCTGAAAAGCAATAAATATGTATTGCTTTTCAGGACATGACAAAAGCCAATCTAATTATACAAGTTCACATTGGTAACTTTCAGCTGTCCCTATCATACCATATGTATTTATCCCTTTATTACTGGCTGCCTGCATGCATTCTGAGGTGGTCATACGCCCACAATTCTCCTGTACTTGATAATCTTCTCCGTTAGGCCCTGTCCAGTGGGCAACACATAATCTTTTTCCACCTATTACATTTTTCATTTGTTCTCTTGAGAGAACAGCATTTCCAAAACTCGAAATCATGGTTTTCATTTTTTTGTAAATTTGAAGTTAAGAATTCATTTATGTTCGATTTGCAAATCCGTTGGTGGTAAATTTTTAAAATGCCTGTTAAATCTTTTAAGCGATGCAATTCAGGCATTTAAAGTTATTGAAGCAAATAGTTGAGGTTTTATCAATCTTCTTAATTCACATCATATTTGATATTGTTCTATATGACTTTCAGTCTTTTTATTTTTAATAGCTTTGAGAAATAGATAGGTCGCCCAAACAGAAATATTTTTAATTGAAACACTTTTGACATAGAAAATTGAGTTGTTTTAATCGAAATAGTCAAACTTAAAGCGAGTTTTTATCAATTACTATCAAAAGACTAATAATAATTCTGATAAAATATTTGAAGATGATTTTATTATAAAACCTGTTTAAATTAAAAGATTTAATAAATAGCTGACCATTTAAGTATCAACACAAAATTAGAATTATCAAAGGAATTGTATGCCTAAAGCACTTTACTAGGCTTTAGACGTTTTCCCATTACTTAATTAAATATTCAATATAATTTTTAACAAAACGAATTTAGCCATTTGAATCCACTATCAATTTCATTATATTCGCAAACATTCAGAAACTATTTGAGAAAATTAGATTAACTCAAGCAGTTTCCTACTACCTAAACTCCAAAAATGAAATCACGCAGACACTTCATTCAAAAACTATCAGCCTTTACAGGGGCATCACTCTTACCTTCGCTGAAAGCACTTTCGGCGGATAATCTTTTATCCATCAGTCAGTTAAGTTCCAATAAAACACCCGAAGAACTGGCTACTGACGAAGATTACTGGTATCAGATTCAGCAAGCCTATACCGTTTCACCACAGATCATAAACCTTAATAACGGAGGTGTTAGTCCAGCTCCTTTAGTGGTTCAAAATGCTGTTGAGCGCTACGGAAAATTAGCCAATGAAGCACCGAGCTATTTTATGTGGCGCATACTAGATCAGGGCAGAGAACCGCTGAGAGAAAATCTGGCTAAATATTCGGGCGTATCACCGGAAGAAATTGCCATTAACCGTAATGCCACTGAGGCACTAGACACAATCATATTAGGTCTGCCATTGCAGAGAGGTGACGAAATTGTCATGTCTCGCTACGATTATCCCAACATGTTGCATGCTTACAGACAAAGAGAGTTGAGAGAGGGATTGAAAATTAATTATGTAGAATTGGATTTACCTGCCGAAGACAATGATTTGATTGTTAAGAAGTATGTAGAGCAGATGACACCCAAAACCAAAGTAGTGCATATAACCCATATCATTAACTGGAACGGGCAGATTCTACCAGCAAAACGTATAGCAGATGAAGCCCATAAAAGAGGTGTTGAAGTGGTAATTGATGGCGCACACTCGTTTGCCCACCTGGAATACAAAATACCTGATTTAGGTGGTGATTATTTCGGAACAAGTCTGCATAAATGGCTTTCTGCACCGATAGGATCCGGGATGCTATGGATAAAGAAAGAGAAAATCAGTAAGGTATTCCCCTTGTTACCAAATGATAAGCCTAATTCAGATAATATCAGGAAATTCGAGAACCTGGGCACAAGATCTTTTATGATTGAGCAGGCAATTGGTCAGGCGCTTAATTTCCAGTTAGCCATTGGTAATGCCCGTAAAGAGGCCCGATTGCGCTATCTGAAAAACTACTGGGCTAAAGAAGCCCTCAGCAGTATACCTAAGTTCAAGCTCAATACTTCTCTGAAACAGGAGTTTTCAGGAGCATTGGCACATTTTGGTATAGAGGGTTTAGAAGCAGGCAAAATTGAAGGAGAACTATTAGGTAAATTTAAAATTCATACTTCGCCTGTGAAGTGGGAGAAATTGGATGGAGTGCGGGTAACACCACATGTGTATACAACATTGAATGATTTAGACAGGCTGCTTGAAGGGATTAAATATGTAGCCAGAACATAAAAAAGAACCCCATCCCCGCCCTTCCCCAACAATGGGGAAGGGAACAGAAGTCCCTCTCCCCACTGTTGGGGAGAGGGACTTAGGGAGTGGGGTTTATTTCACTACTTCAACTTTCACAACGAGCAGGAATTCATCCATTTCAATCTGGCTTGCATCCTGAATAGAATCAGAAACAACGCTTAATGAAAGCGCCTGTACTTCCTGACAGATATACTCTTTATTCGCCTCGATAGCTTTTACAAGTGTTTCATTGTTATTTTGCAATGAGATATTGATTTTATCAGTTACTTCAAATCCATTATCTTTTCTATAGTTTTGGATACGGTTCACAAAATCTCGGGCTATCCCCTCATTACGCAATTCTTCTGAAATGGTCATATCTAAAGCTACTGTAATACCAGCTTCGCTGGCTACTAACCAACCCGGTACATCTTCTGTCAGAATCTCCACGTCTTCCAATTTCAGATGAGAAAATGCTGCCAAGCCAGAATTAGTATAGAGTTCGCCACTCTTTTCTAATTCTTTCAGTTGTTCGGCTGACATTGACGTAATGAAGTTCCCTACTTCTTTCATGTCCTTGCCGTATTTCGGGCCAAGTACCTTGAAATTAGGTTTCACTTTCTTTTTCAGGATACCCGAATCATCATCAAGGTATTCGATAGCTTTGATATTTACCTCCGATTTGATGATATCTTCTACATGGCGAATCATCTCACGGGTATTTTCAGAAAGTACAGGAATCAATACTCTTTGCAAAGGCTGGCGCACCTTGATTTTATGACCCTTACGTAAAGAATGCACCAAAGACGAGACTCTCTGAGCCAGATCCATTGATTCCTCTAGCGTAGTATCAACCATGTTTTCATCGTACTCTGTCCACTTTGTAAAGTGAACTGACTCATGTAAGAAATGTGTTTTCTTAGCCTTTGCCTCTTCGCGGATACAATTAGTCATGTTGCGATACAACCAATCACCATAAAATGGAGCAATTGGTGACATTAATTGCGAAACCACTACCAGACAATGTTGAAGTGTTTCATAAGCGGCCTTTTTATTCTCGGTCATCTCCCCCTGCCAGAAACGACGACGACACAAACGCACATACCAGTTAGATAATTGGTCACAAACAAAGTCCTGCACCAAACGCCCTGCTTTAGTAGGGTTATAGGTTTCGTATTGTTCAGCTACTTCTTTTACTAAAGTATTTAATTTTGACAAAATCCAACGGTCCATTTCGGGCAGGCGCTCGTATGGCACACGGTCAGATTCCGTCATTTTATAATTATCCAGATTGGCGTACAGCGCAAAGAAATTGTACGTATTGGTTAGCGTACCAAAGAACTTACGTTGCACCTCTGTAATACCATCTGCATTAAATTTAAGGTTATCCCAGGGCTCGGCATTGGTAATCATATACCAGCGTGTCGGGTCTGCACCGTATTGAGCCAATGTCTCAAACGGATTAACTGCATTCCCCAAACGCTTCGACATCTTGTTGCCGTTTTTATCTAATACCAATCCGGTTGACACTACATTTTTAAAGGCAATAGAGTCGAATAACATACCGGAAATAGCATGAAGCGTAAAAAACCAGCCGCGTGTCTGGTCAACACCTTCTGAAATGAAATCGGCCGGGTAGCTATTGTCAAAAATTTCCTTGTTTTCAAACGGATAATGCCATTGAGCAAAAGGCATGGCACCTGAATCGAACCATACATCTATCAGGTCAGACTCCCTTTGCATCACCTTTCCACTTGGTGAAACCAGGTATACTTCATCAACAAACGGGCGATGAAGGTCTTCTTTGTTTTCGGCCAATAAGTCAAGAAAATAGGTATTCTTCTGTTTTTGCTCTGCCGATAAAGCCTCATCTTTCTGTGCATGAAGAATACCATTTTTCAATTCTTCTAATGAGCCGATACAAACCTCCTCACCATCTTCACTTCTCCAGATTGGTAAGGGAGTACCCCAGAAGCGGCTACGCGACAAGTTCCAGTCAACGGCATTTTCTAACCAGTTACCAAAACGCCCGGTACCTGTGCTTTCCGGTTGCCAGTTAATGGTTTTATTCAAAGCCACCAAGCGGTCTTTCATGGCTGTAGTACGGATAAACCAGCTATCCATAGGATAATACAACACAGGTTTATCTGTTCGCCAGCAATGAGGATACGGGTGGTCAAACTTCTGAACATTGAAAGCCTTGTTTTCAGTCTTTAGTTTGATGCTGATACGCTCATCAACCGACAGGTACTTATCACGTCCTTGTTTCAGACGTTCTGTTTCTTTTTCTGCATCTGTCAGATATTGCTCTTTTACATATTCCAGCGCAAAATCCTTAATCTCTTTTACGAAGCGACCACGTTTGTCAACAATCGGTACATCCTTGCCTGTTTCATCTTTAACCATGATAGGCGGGATCCCGTTTTGTTGTGCCACACGAAAGTCATCCGCACCGAAAGTAGGGGAGGTATGTACAACGCCTGTGCCGTCTTCAGTCGTCACGAAATCGCCAATAATCACCCTGAAAGCTGCCGCTTCTGGCTGTACATACGGCAATAATTGTTCGTATTCTATTCCTTCTAATTCCGAGCCTTTAAATTCAGCAAGAATAGTCCATGGAATCAGTTTTTTATCTGATGCCTCAAAACCATCAAAATCACCGTCATGCCCTTTCTCTGATAAATATTTATTGACTAAAACTTTAGCCAATACGACATTCACAGGCAGATAAGTATATGGATTAAAGGTGCGTACCAATATATAATCAATGCCTTTGCCCACGGTAAGCGCAGAGTTGGCAGGGAGTGTCCACGGGGTGGTCGTCCATGCTAATATATAAACATTGTCGCCTTGTGCGGCTTCAAATAAAAAGTCTGATTTCTCGGTTTGCTTTACCTTAAACTGGGCTGTCAAAGAAGTATCCTTAACTTCTTTATAAGTACCCGGCATATTCAATTCGTGCGACGAAAGCCCTGTTCCTGCCGCAGGCGAATAAGGCTGAATAGTATAGCCTTTGTACAATAAGCCTTTCTTATAAAATTCTTTAAGCAGATACCAGATACTCTCAATATACTCGTTTTTATAAGTGATGTATGGGTCTTCTAAGTCAACCCAATAGCCCATTTTTTCGGTCAAATCATTCCATTGGTCAGTGAAGCGCATCACCGTTTCACGACATTGTTTATTATAATCTTCAACCGAAATCTTAACTCCTATATCTTCTTTGGTAATGCCCAGTTCTTTTTCTACCTGTAGTTCAATCGGCAAGCCGTGGGTATCCCAACCCCCTTTGCGTTTTACCTGAAACCCACGGAGCGTTTTATACCGGCAGAAAATATCTTTAATTGTACGAGCCATTACGTGGTGAATACCCGGAGTACCATTCGCTGAGGGTGGTCCTTCATAAAAGGTAAAAGCAGGAGAACCCTCTCTTACCTCAATAGATTGCTCGAATATCTTATTCTCTTTCCAGAATTCAAGAATCTCGTCAGCAATTGCTGCGTAGTTGACTGATTTATACTCTTTGTAATGCATAATAATAAGCGAATATGGGTCCTTACCCAAAATAGAGTGCAAAGATACGCATTTTTAGCCCAAGGAGGAATATTGATTGTAGAGATTTAGGTAATTGAAATCGTAGAAATGTGCGTAAATCCGAAAAAGGATAAGAAATAAACGCATTTTAATTTATCTCTTACACAAAGTTTTTATTCTTATTACTTATAGGCGTGTTTAAAAAATATTTACAATGATTCAGAGCATGTTTTACATAGAATGAACAAAAGTTTAAAGCAGTTTTGATTATCATTTTAGTTAATGTCCCTATATCCAAACTCATGCTTGAATGAAAGGTCAGCATAGCACCTGATGCAGGTAAACCGTATAGTAATAATGTAAGGATTAGTTTTTTTATTCTAAGAAAATGGTAGTAATTTGCAAAAAAAGCCTGGCTATGAATCCATTTTATAAAGTTACTTTTTTTCTTTTCTTAGCATCTTCAAGTGTTTTAGGGCAAAATTTTTTTGAAAAGATAAAGTATCGAGCTGAAAGTGGTATTTACCTATCTACCTCAGGGAAAACACCATTTTTGATAAGGTCAAATCAATATGGTATTGTTCCATTAGAAAACCCGATTCTTACTTTAAGAGGTTCTGCTTTTAAGGAATATGATTCTACTTATAATAGCGAAAATAGGTTAAACAGATTTTCTGTCGGTTATGGTATAAATGCAGTTGCAAACCTTGGAAAAACAAACCAGATTCTTTTGCCTGAAGCATATATTAAGATGCGTTATGGGATATTGGAGTTTTATGCAGGAAGACGAAAGGAAATAGTAGGATTAGTCGATACAACGCTTACATTAGGATCCTATGCCTGGTCAGGTAATGCACTTCCTTTACCAAAAATTCAAATAGCTATTCCAAATTATACTCCTATTCTGGGCAGTGGACTATTATCTATTAAAGGGGCGTATAGTCATGGTTGGTTTGATAACGGTGCGGTCAGGAATTTCTATCTCCATCAGAAATATCTGTATGCAAGAATCGGGAAACCTAACTGGAAGATTAAACTACATACAGGATTTAATCACCAGGTTCAATGGGGCGGGCAATTGGCTACTCCTTATATTGATGCAATCACAGGTACTGTGGTTACGAAACTCCCATCAGGTTTTGATACTTATCTGAAAGTGGTTAGTGGGGTAAGTCTTAATAAAGGAGATACTGGTTTGGTAACTAACTTACCTACAAAGGAAGCATGGAATAGGGCAGGAAACCACCTGGGGACTATTGACATTGCAACAGAAATTAATCTTAAACAATTTGATGTTTTTTTGTACAGACAAAGTATCTATGAAGATGGATCCTTATTTTATTTAAATAATATTGAAGACGGACTTGCAGGGGTTTCAATTAAAAGAAAAAATGTAAAAGTTGGGATTATAGGGGTTTGTTTTGAATATTTTAATTCAATAAATCAGGGAGGGAGTGTTGACAGCAAAGCTTTTGTGCCACAGTTGAGAGGTCTGGATAATTATTTTAATAATGGCGTTTATTCTGACGGGTGGACCTATAAAGGAGGAGTAATTGGGATACCAGCTCTAATGCCGATTAATACTATTGATAAAAGCCTTCTTATAGATAAAAACTTAAATGGGATATCTTCCTCTTATATTCTCAATAGGTTAGAAGCATTTTCTTTGGCTCTTGAAGGAAAGGGAAAAAATATAAGCTTTTCTACCAAAGTAACATTTACCAAACACCTGGGCACTTACGCATTGCCAATTAATGCAAGTCAATTCTCTTTTCTTTATAATGTTCGGTACCAGTTGCCCCGCTTCGCTTTAGTTTCCAATATAGCTTTTGATGAAGGAAAACTGTTTCGTTCATCACTAGGCGGATACTTAGGAATTCAAAAGACTTTCTTCTAATTGGGCCATTTACCTTAGTCAGGATTTTACCTTTACAAGACATTCAGTTTTTTTAGTATTTCGTTGATTTTCGAGGTGTTATATCTTTAAAAAGTGCAGTTTTAGTTTAGTTTTTCTTTTGTGTAGATTTATTTCCCCAGGTATATGCATACTGTTTATATCGCAACTGTATTATTGTTTTTCGCAGATAAGGAATACCAAAAACCCCGGAATATGTCAAATCTATACATATCCGGGGTTTATTTATTATATAAAATATTTATAATCAAATAGTTATTTTATTAGCGGGAAACCTAATTCATCCAGATTTTCGTAGATAGAGTTATTACTGATATATTCCGGAATTAGTTTTTTTAATTCAAGAACTATAGCCTTATTATCTAACTTAACCAGTGCTGACTCTATATTTTTTATCGCAAGATTAAGTAAGTCATAATCTTCAGCTACTACCTTGGCAATCATAATTTTGTGATGGTAGGTTGGCTGAGTATTTTCATTACTATTCAATAATTCCTCAAAGAGTTTTTCACCCGGCCTTAAACCAGTAAATATTATATTTATATCTTTTCCCAACTCTAACCCTGACAATTGAACCATCTTTTTAGCCAAATCTACTATTTTTACGGGTTTACCCATATCAAAAACATAGATTTCTCCGCCTTTTCCCATTGTTCCGGCTTCTAAAACTAACTGGCACGCTTCAGGAATTGTCATGAAATACCTGATGATATCTTTATGGGTTACTGTAATTGGTCCACCGTTTTCAATTTGTTTTTTGAATAAAGGAATTACCGAACCATTAGAACCAAGAACATTTCCAAAGCGGGTTATAATAAATCTTGTATTGTTATTATGGTGACTATCCAGTCCCTGAACATACATTTCAGCCAAGCGCTTAGAAGCCCCCATTACATTCGTTGGATTAACAGCCTTATCTGTGGAAATCATTACAAATTTTTCTGTGCCAAATTTAGAGGCCAGATTCGCAACAACCTTTGTACCTAACACATTTACTCTAACGGCCTGATAAGGGTTTTTTTCCATTAAAGGAACATGTTTATAAGCTGCTGCGTGAAAAATTACCTGAGGGAGCTCTTCATTAAACAGACTCTCCATTAACTTTTCATTAGTTACGTCATAAACTTCAACCCTTATATTAGGAAGTACTTTATTTTCAGCCGAATTTGTACGCAACAATTCAGTTTCCAAGTCATATAGGGCAGACTCCGCCTGATCTATAAGAATGATTTTTTTAGGAGAGAACTTTATTAATTGTCTCACCAATTCACCTCCGATAGAGCCAGCAGCTCCCGTTACAAGAATCCTCTTATTGTTAATGAATCTCTCTACAAACTTGTTATTAATAGCAATCGGGTCTCTTTCTAAAAGGTCATCAATTTCTATTCTTTGTATTTGTTTACTGGTTAACTCCCCTTTTATCCACTTATTAATAGGAGGGATAGATTTCAGAATAATACCTTTAGCAAGAAAATCTTCAGCAATCTTTGCCTTCGCTAAAGGGCTGATGTTTTGTATAGCAAAAACTACCTCAATATTTTCTTCTTTTGAGTTAGGATTGGTAATGTATTTTTCAATAGCTTCCTCACTGGATAGTACCCTGATACCCTCAACAGTTTTATTGATTTTTTGTGGATTATCATCAATAAAGCACAAAACTTTATAGTTTTTCACTTTATCGTTTAATAAACTATTTTTTGTAATTAAGCCCATATAGCCGGTTCCGTAAATGATTACAGAACTAGTTAGTTTAATTTTCCTAAAGAAGGAATCATACAAGCCTTTTACTAAAAATCGACTGAATATAAGCGCAAAAAGTGTAATAAAGTAGCTAATAATGGTAATCCTGGGTGGAATACACAGATAAACGATATTATGATAACAACCAAAATTTGAAAGTAAAAAAATAAAGATGCTGCTTATGGTTACAACCTTAAGTAACAGAGCAGCGTCTTCCATACTTGTATGTCTTATTATACCTTCATAAGATTTGAAAAATATAAAAAAGACAGCCCTGATACATAAAACAAAAAATAGATGATACTTATAGATATAGGGTTCTACGTAGGTTAATTCAAAGTTGAAATGAACAAAAACCGCAATTGTAAATGTGACAAAACAAATAAATAAATCGACTAAAAGAATTAACCATTTAGATGCAAATCTTTCAGGGTATTTACCTAAAAAGTTGGCCATTATAAGAAGTTTTAATTAAAAAAATGGGTATTGAGGAGCATGGCAAATATACATGTTAATGTTTATGATGCAATTAAAAGGCATGAAAATCGGCTCAAAAATTTATTGTTTGGTTAAGCTACTCTGATTTTTAAGATAATTATCACGAATGTGACGTATATAGTGCTCTCAGGATTTGTTTTAATGGACTTCTGAGAGATTAAACAAAACGGGTATTATATTACTATCTCAGGATTACCAACTTATCAGTAAATGAATATGTATTACCATTAATCAGGTTAGCAGAAATCTTTAAAACATAAATTCCAGGTTCTACAGTTTTGTTGTTTATTGTTCCATCCCATTCAAAATTCTTATCATTAAAGAGTATCAATCTTTCTCCCCAACGATCGAAAATCTCAAGATTAAACTCTGAAATCATACTTTTTTTGCCCAGGATACTAAGGGTTGGATTAAATGAATCACCATTAGGTGTAAATGCGCTGGGAATATATAGCCTGAATTCGGGGGAAACTTCTATAATATTTGAATTACTTAATTCTAAACTACTATCTACCGCTCTAACCCGATATTTAATTTTTTCTTCCCTGGAAGATAAATCTAACACTTCTTTATACTCAGTGCTATTTTTTACTGATATAACTGTTGGAGAGTTAGTTACCTCTTCAATTTCATAATTTTGAATTGAATTTGGAGAAAAGGGTGAATTACTCGTCCAGAATAAAGATGTTCCATCGAAATCAAGAAAAATAGTACAAATTTCTGGGGAAAGATTAGAATTGTTTCCACATTCATCGGAATATCCTACTTTAAAACAATAACTTTTTTCATTTGGCAAGAGATTATCCAAGCTGAAATCATTCGGGAAAGCAACACTCTTTATTTTGGTATAAATACCATTTATATTCTGAAACAAGTAAGAGGAGTCTTTATTTAAAAGCCAACCTGAATTATCGTTATAGTTAACATCTATTAATAGATTGTCAACAGTGGTAAACAAATCCGTTATTGGTGGCGGCTTGAAACCTTCCCGGTTGCTGCATCGCTTGAGTGATAGCGAGGTTGCCTGATAATTCAAAGAGCTATAAAAATCTTTTATTTCAGCTGATACCTGATAACAATAGTTTTTTTTGCAATTAATATCGTCGGTGTAAGGAGGAGAAGAGCCACTCAGTGGGATGGAAACTTTAGATTCTCCAACTGTTTCTTTTAGCAATTTAGGAGTAACACTCCTGGAGCCAATGGAAGGCAATAAGTTAGTATTAAAAATTAAATCAGGATGATTAGTCCAATTTAAAATATTCTTTGTAACCTGATTATCTATTGTATCCAGCAATATGGTACATATATCCGGAGTTTCTTCCCAATCACCGCAACTAGTAGGCTTGTCCACCATGAAACAATACGATTTCGAAGAATCAGGAAGATCAACAGAGATAGTGCCAGAATATATTTCGTCAATTTTTATTTTAGATGTAGCATAGTCCTGATTATTTTCTGCTCTATATAGCGAATATTTAGTACCTGCTTTTGAACCTGTTAAGGTAAGCATCGCTTTGTTGGGTTCAATAACCTCCAATTTAGTGAGTTGAGGTTTAAAGGGGTTATTTTGGACTCCAGAAATAACTTCTTTACTTTCACATATCTTTTTCCCATTTATATCAATCGCATAAACTTCCAATGTATTGGGTATTTCGATTTGTTGAGCAGGAGTATTAATTGGTAAATCTGTATAAGGCACACCAATATCTGCATGAGCCCCCAGATTATATTTTATAGTATATCCCGGTATTTCATCCTGTTTAGGAATCTGTAAACTAAACCAACCGGTTATCTTAGTATCACCGGGAATTCGCCCTACATTACAAAGGTTATAACTAAAATCAATACCTTTTTGCACAACTACTTTTTTACAAGCGTACATTGGCTTGCCATTTTTAGTGCCGTATTGTAATATTAAAAATTGCTTGCTTTCAAGGAACTTCCAATTCGAGTTTGGTCCTGACTCTGAAATAGATGAAAGTTGTGAAGCTGGTTGTCCGGCATAGCCAAAAACATACTTTATGTCTATACCACCAGACTTGTCTGTAACATCAATTCTTTCTCCAATACATGCACTAGCCGGTGCATCAAAACCACCAGCTTCTACACCGCCAGTCAAGTCACACAATCCTTGAGCAAGCGAGTTAAAAGAAATGCTAAGAAGAAAAAGTAAAATTCCCTTGCTGTGAAAATGAAGCGATATTGATTTAAGTAATGACATATAAAAACTAGGAAAAATATTTCAAGAACAAATCTATTTCATTCACACAATCAATTTGATTCTTTCAATATTAACGATTCTTACAGCTTTACGTTATATCATTATAGGCAGAATAAATTTAGCCTTCAAATATAACTTATAAAAAGTTAAAGATTAAAAACTGTTTTAGTTAAATTTTAATGAACAATCTAATGATGCATTAAATGGCATCAGTCAATCTTTGACTACCTTTTGATATTATTAGGGGGTTTTGAATTGATTTAAACAAGCTCTGATTGACATTTTTAGTGCTTTTTGTACAATTAAGTAATCCTTATCTGCAATATCTTTTTAAGAATTGATTAGGATGATTTACTATCATACAGATTAGCAGAATGAGTTTAACGGCCAATAAACTCTCTAAAGTATTGGATATTGGTATATTTTGCGATTTTTAATTTTCTACACCTGCTTCATTGGTATAAAGGGAGGTGTTTTATTATATTTTATTCAAAAAAAGAAGAGCCCCGAAATAGATCAAATTTTGGCCTATTTCAGGGCTCTTCTATTCGCTAAAATATTGAAAAAAACAATAGTCCGCTAAAGAAGGCCTAAAAATATAAGAGCAGACAATCTTCTTATAAATTATTTTTGCTCTACTATTTTCTTCAAATTAGCATTTTCTGATTTTAGAGCTTTAATCTCTTTGTTCATTTCAATCATATAAAGAGTTAGTTCTTCAATTTTTTCCATCAATTTTGCACTTGTTTGAGTAACATCCAAGCCATTTTTTGACATTTCTTCAGCAGATGGTACATTCGGTAAATGCTTATTTTCTTTTACAAATGACTCAACTCTTTCAAGTGGCATTAATTGATATGATGGTTCAAATACATAGTCAGCCCAATCACTAGTTCCTTTTAAAGCAACTTTTACTTTCTCGGTAATAATTCCATCCTGTACTATTAAGCGATAGCTATTATTAGTTGGCATTGCAAATGTAGTTTCAAAATTACCTACTGCTAAGAAACCAACAGTTGTAGATTTTGATGCGCCCAGGTTTATCTTTAAATTTTTATTATCAAATTCTCCTTTAAGAAGCGGAGTGGCAGTATTTGAAGCTGCAATATAAAGTTTATTAGAACCAGTTTCACTATTACCTGCTTGATATCCAATAAAAACGTTTCCAGAACCAGTATTTAAATATCCGGCTCTAAAGCCAATCGCTGTATTTGAACTACCATTTGTTGTATACAATGCGTCATTTCCAATAGCGGTATTACCAGATCCGGTAGATAAAGTAAGTAAAGCTTGTTTCCCTAGTCCAAAATTCTGATTTCCGGAAATATTACCCAATAAACTATAAGCACCAAGCGCAACATTACTTTGGCCGGTTGTATTATTAACTAACGCACTGGTACCAATAGCAACATTAGAATACCCGCTAGTATTTTTTTCCATAGCACTAGCACCAATAGCTACATTAGCCCCCCCACTTGGAGAGACACCTACTGTGTTAGTTTTTAAAGCTCTATACCCAATTGCAGTATTACCACCACCCTCATTACCTAGCCCGGCTTCGTAACCTATTAACGTATGAGATGTTGAAATAGAACCAGCTCTTGATGTAGCAATCTTAAAATTGATAGGAATTCCTGCTGGTGTACCAATGTAACTATCTGCAGTTGCGGCAGCTTTTATACCCCCTACAGCTGTTGCATTCCCACTTAAGGACCATCCATTAACATCTCCTGTTGCTATTGAATTTTCTTTGCTTTCCTTTAATGGAGACCATTTTTCACCGTCATAAAAATAAAAACCAGATTTCTCGGTGTCCGTTTGAAAAACTAAAAGCCCTTTAGCCGGAAGAGCTATTGCATTTATTTGCTTACTTGTCAACCGAGGTATTAAAAGCCCCTTATCACTTGACTGAACATCTAAAATGGCAGATTGATCAGGTTTGGTAGTGCCTATACCGACATTATCCTTTTGTGCTAAGGCAGACATACTCATCCCGACAGCAAGAGTAAGTGCCAAAAGTTGTACATTTTTTTTCATTTCTTATTCTTAGATTTTATGTTTTCCAATATTTTAATATAAAAGTAAAACAAGTATTCTGTAAATTCAAAAGTAAAGTGTATATTTTATTTAATGGTAATTCCAAATCCCCTTTTTATTCTCAACAAGTGAATTGAAATTATAAGAACTAATAACGGGACATAGAAAATAAAACTATAGACAGACTGATTCACAATCCATATATTTAAACATAGTTGGATAACAGCATAAAGAGTTGCTACCTGTAAATGAGAACAATTATATTCATGAACTAATAATTGGAAAAAATGTATTCTATGCGCCACAAAAATATTCTGTTTCATTTGTAAACGGTATATAATTGTATAAAAGGTATCAGCACCGTAACAGAAAAAAAACAAGACGAACTTCCATTCTTGGGTAATAAAAATCAGTTTTAAATTGAGAAATAATAATATGAACGCAATGCTAATACTTCCAATATCTCCTGCAAAGCATATCGCCTTCTTTCGGAAATTAAAAAATAGAAATACTAAAACACTTATTATAATAGTAATCAAAAAAAGATTATCAATGAATGAATAGATATAAATATTTATATACATAAAAGACAATAGCATTGCCAAGCTATTGGCACCATTAATTCCATTTATTCCGTCCATAAAATTATATGCATTCAATAAAGCTATCCCCCAAATTAGAAGAATAAATAAGAATAAGTAAGAATATGACTTGATTTCCTGTATTTGATATAACAGAAGTAGTGTGCAAACAATGTGAACAATGATTCGATATTTATTTGGTAAACTAACAATATCGTCTATAAAGCTAATGATTCCGATAATTATCAAACCGATATAGAAAAAAGGATAATCAATATCTGAAAATAGCAAGTATAAGAGTGCTGCTGCCGGAAAAATAATTCCAGCCCCTCTAATGGTTATATTTTGATGGGAACTTCGGTGATTTGGTACATCAATAATCTTAAAGTACTTTGCTACCCTGAAATATAAAAGTTGCAGAATTAAAAGTGTGAAAAAAATTAGAATATATTCATTAAGCATTTTGTAGTTCAATTGTAGTATTTATTATTCCTTCTCCCCCCTTAATCGTTTAGTTATTTAGTCATTCCTTAAAAAGCTGGTTCAGAAATAAAGGGACTTAATTTAAAGATTTGCTTGGTAAAAATATGGATTAAAAACTTAAGCCAAAGAACGATTTGTTCTTTGATTTGATTAAATCTGAGCTTCAAATTGTAACCAATTCCTGCCAACAAGGCATTATGCACATCACCGGCCACTCCTTTAAGGAAATTTAATCCTAAAGAATGGTTTCGTTTCAAATGGGCTATAGTAGGTTCAATAGCAGCTC
>CALRLS020000026.1:0-21151 GCA_943368815.1 Cyanobium sp. NIES-981 | reverse complement strand
TACTGCCATACCTTTTGATAAACAGGAAGCAATAAACAGCAGTATTGAAACGATAAATAACTTTACATTTTTCGTCTCGTCAAATCGGATATAATACCAGAAAGACAGCAACAGAAACAAAGTATACAGTACGTCCTTTCGCTCAGCTGCCCATGCTACTGACTCAACATGAAGCGGGTGAATGGCAAATAAAACTGCCGTAACAAACGAAACCAGAGAATTACCGTTCAGTTTCTGGATAAGCCTGAAAACCAGCCAGCTGTTTATGATATGCAGAATAATATTATCTAAATGATATAGCCATGTTTGTTCTTTAACCAAAGCATATTCTATCGCCAAACTCAATACAGTAAACGGGTGGTAATTTCCGACTACATATTCTGTAAAAATACCCCTTATATCGAAGGTTTTAACCAATTCATTGACAACAATATAGGGCTTGTCGTCCCATACAAAACTGTTTTGCCAGATAGGAATATAACTGACAAATACTAAAACGCTTAAGATAGCCGGCATCCATTTTTCATCAATCGAAAAACTTGTGCCTAATGAAGATGATTGTACAGTTCCGGATGCAGCAGGTGCTGGTGCTACCTCTCTTTTAATACCTTGCTTAGCTTGAGACTTATGTTTTGCCATCTGATGGGTTAATCGGGTCTACAAAAATATTCCAATTATTTTGCCAATGCAATAGTTCCTAATTTTAAACAGGTTCTTTATCTAGCTTATTTTCCGTTCGTATGCATATTCTTGTTAATTTCGTTTAAAATATATAGATTGCCTGAGAACCTTAAACGTGTAGGCGGCACGAACGTTCTTATTTTGTTATATCCGATAATTTAAAGAACTTTGATATTATTTGGCAGGAACCTTGCAAAGTTCTTAGCAATATTTAGGGTAAGCTGGCGTTAAAATACCTACAATAAGTTGACGAATGAAATTATTAAGAATCATATTATGGGCATTTCTCTTGCTTCCTGCGATAGGTATAGCACAGAAAAACAGAAAAGCCAGCGATGGTACTATCTCTGAAAAAGAACTACAAGCCGAAGCAGTTTTTACTGACGGCATGAAATATTTTATTGCCGAAACCTACGATAAAGCGATCACGCATTTCAAAAAAGCAGCAGAGATGAATCCGGCCAGTTCCGGTGCCAATTTTATGATTGCCAAATCTTTTTTAGCTACCAACGATATTGCCAACGCC
Organism: Cyanobium sp. NIES-981; assembly: GCA_943368815.1. Lineage (GTDB taxonomy): Bacteria > Bacteroidota > Bacteroidia > Cytophagales > Spirosomataceae > Emticicia. The sequence goes on along the minus strand of CALRLS020000026.1, from coordinate 19,944 downwards.
ACCCTTTATAGTGAAAAGGCTGCAAAACTGGATGATGATAATAAGTTTTACAAGAAGTTTTTAGGCGATATATACGTAAAGCAAAAACGCTATAAAGAAGCAGCCCAGCTTTACGAAAAACTTGCCGACAGATACCCGCAGGATGTTGATAATTACCTCGACTTATCGAATGCCTACATCATGCAGGAGAAATACTCTGATGCAGTAGAGGTATATAATAAAATAGAGAAAACAATTGGGATGAGTGAGGAAATCACACATCAGAAACAATTGATTTATCTGAAACAAAACAAGCTTGAAAAGGCGCTTGAAGAAGGCGACCGCCTGATAGCATCAGAGCCAACAGAGCCTGAATATGTAGTGCAGCAGGCACAGATCCTGATTTCTAACGAACGCTACGATCAGGCTTTAAAAATGCTTGAAAACTCGTTAAAACGTAATCCTGATTTTGCTGAAGCACACGTACTTTTAGCAGAAATTTATCGTAAGAAAGGCGATTTAGACAAATGCAGCCAGGAATTACAGGTGGCCTTTGCCAATAAAAATCTTTCGTCAGAAGTCAAGTTCAAGATTCTGTCGAGTTATATGCTGATGATGAAAGACGACAAGGGTGATAAAACCTTAGATAATCTCATAGTTCTGACAAGAGAGTTAATCAAGCAGGCACCTACAGAGGTAAAAGCTTATGTGGTATTAGGCGACTTATTGACGAAAAAAGGTGATCTGGTGGCTGCGCTAGACAGCTATGTAAAATCAACGCAATTTGATAAATCTATTTTTGAGGTATGGTTAGCCATTGTTGAAATAGACTCAAAACTCAATAATAACGATAACCTTGCCAGGCATTCAGAAGAAGCCATTGAGTATTTCCCGAACCAGGCCTTCTTTTGGTATCATAATGGTGTAGCTAATTTTGTTAAAAAAGACTACGAGAAAGCCATTTCATCATTAGTAGAAGCCAGAAATCTGGCTTTGGATAATAAGGACCTGAATAAATATGTAAACGGGCTATTGGGCGATGCCTACAATGAAGTAAAGCAATATAGTAAGTCTGATGATGCTTATGAAGCTGTATTGAAAATGGATCCGGAAGACGAACACGTATTGAACAATTATGCCTATTACCTGTCATTAAGAAAAGACAAACTCAGCCGTGCCGTACAACTATCGGGTAAACTTGTAGAAAAAAAAGGTGATAGCCCTACTTATCTGGATACCCACGCATGGGTGCTTTATACCATGAAAGATTATCAGAAAGCGCGTGAGTTTCTTGAAAAAGCCGTTAAGCAAAGTAGTGGCGTAAGTGGCACAATAGTAGAACACTATGGCGATGTATTGTACCAACTGGGCGAAAAAGAAAAAGCCATTGAACAATGGAAAAAAGCCCGCCAGATGGGTGAAAATAGCATCAATATCGATAAGAAAATACAATCCGGACAGTTAATAGAATAAGAGCATGTTTAAATTTTGTTATTCTGACCGAAAAGTTCAGATTTTTCTGCTAGACAAGGCGCATTTTGCAGATGTAGCCAGCAGCTACATCGAAAAAATGCAACGCAGTATAGATGAAAAAGATGAGCTTTGTAGGTCGAATCATTATTTTTAAACATGCTCTAAACCTCATCTTCTTAAACCTGTCAATACATTTGCAATGAAACGTTTTTTATTCTGATGATTTAATTAGAGTAATGTATTCTGAGCAAATCTCTAAAACTCTCGTAAATATGTCAAGCCGTTATATTATTCTGACTTTTTCTTGTTTGATAGTGCTGTTCACGTCTTCCTGCAAACGTCAGAGAATTCATAAGTCTGAAACCAAAGACTCCACTAATGTAGCAATAACACAAAACGATATACCCGCTAAAATTGATAGCGTCAGCAACCCGACAGCAGCTACCAAAGTTGATGTAAGTCCTGCCGAAATAGATTTTAAGTTTTTGAAAATACGCTCAAAAATTGATTATTCTTCAGGTTCTGAAAGCCAATCCTTTCCGGTTACTGCTCATATCGAAAAAGATAATAAAATCTGGTTGTCTATTGCCGTTGGATTAGAAGTAGCCAGAGGACTTATCACGCAGGATTCCATTATTTTCCTTGACAGACTTCATCGCACTTATTATAAATATGATTTTGCTACACTGAGCAGACAATTCAATTTCAATCTTAATTATGACCTTGTGCAGTCTATTCTTATTGGTAATATGCCGATGAAAAAACGTGAGGGCGATGAAATCACAAAGCAGGAAAGTAGTTTTATAATCAGGCAAAAAGAAAACACGATACAGATAGAAAACTATATCGGTGAAGCCAATTTAAAACTTCAGACGCTGTTTGCGTCTGATACGACAGGCACCAGTAAAATGCAGATTGACTATAGTAATTTTCTGGCTATCAACAATTTTTTGTTCCCACAGGCAATTATTGCAAAGATTGATGCGCAAAAAGATGATAAAACCAACCAGACTTTAATAAATTTGCAGCATAATAGAATTGAGTTTTTAGAAGAAAGCCCCGGATTCTCGTTCAGTATCCCAAAAGGGTATTCGCCTAAATAGTCCGGCTAAGCGCCAATCAAACCTGATGCCTTTGAAAAATATAACATATTTTTTTCTTACCTGCTTTCTTCTCTGCTTACTGATTAATCAACAAGCGTCCGCTCAACGCACCCGAAAATCTCGTGCACAACTGGAAAACGAGAAGAGAAGAAATCTGGAAAAAATTGCAGAAACCAAAAAGGCCTTAGAAGACGCAAAAACAAAAAAAGAACTCACAGTTGGCAATATTAAGGCCATTAAAGAACAAATCTCTTCTCAGGAAGAACAAATTGGCCTGATGGAACAGGATATGGAGTTGATTGATGTAGAAATGCAGGATATTGTCGGCGCCAAAGAAAATCTTGAAAATAAACTTCTTCAATTGCAGCAGGAATATGCCGCCATGCTGTATTCCGCTTCAAAATATAACGGCAAAATAAATAAGCTTAGCTTCCTTTTCTCTTCCTCTTCTTTCAATGACTTTCTGATGCGGTATAAGTACCTGCAACAATATACCGAAAACCGCAAAGCACAGGTAGTACAAATGAATAAAGTGGCCGCTTTGCTTCGCGAAAGACAAACGAATCTGGAAGGAAAACGCTCTGATAAAAAGCGATTGATTTCAGCCAAAGTCGTACAGGCCAAAACACTTGAACAACTCAAAACCCAACAGACCGAAATGGTGGGTGAGTTATCAAAAAAAGAGAAGGATTTAAGGAAAGAAATTGAAGCAACCAAACGGTCGGTTACAAAATTGGATAATCTGATATCCGCTGTTGTATCGAGAGAAATTGCCCGCAAAAACAAGGAGAGAGAATTAAAGCAGGACAAAGACGCCAAACTGTCTAAAACAAAACCTGCCAGAAAAAACAATCGACCGATTCTGGATCTGGATGAGGCTGAAACCACGCTCGGGCGTTCTTTTGGCGCATCCCGTGCGCGTTTACCCTGGCCTGTTCAGAGAGGTTTTATCTCTGACCGTTTCGGTGTAAAAGAACACCCTGTATTGCATGGCGTTCTGATTAATAATAATGGTATTGATATTCAGACGCCCTCTAATGCTACCGTCAGGGCTGTGTATACAGGTGTGGTAAAAGATATAACCGAGATTCCGGGTCTGGGTAAAGTAGTAGCAGTACAACACGGTGATTATTTCACGGTTTATGCCAACCTTAATCAGGTTTTTACCTCGGTTGGGCAGAAAATAAGCGCCAAAGAAACAATAGGCACAGCCGGAGAATCAGGCGGAGCCACCGAAATCAATTTCCAGATATGGCACAATACCGAAAGGTTAAACCCAGAAAACTGGTTGTTGCCGAGGTAATAAGCAAAATATTATTTGATAAAATAGATCAGGTGAATTAAATAGAGAACTAAACCAAAGCAGAAATGTTATTGTAACATTGATGAGTTTTAATCACTAATTCACTAAATCGCTAATTCACTAATTCCCTCATGTCTACTCATTCTGAAATAAAACGCATTACTACCCATACTCTTCAGGAATTGAAGCGCAAAGGCGAAAAAATAGCCTGTCTTACCTCTTATGATTACTCAATGGCCAAAATCGTTGATGGTGCAGGGGTAGAGCTAATTCTTGTAGGTGACTCGGCCTCAAATGTGATGGCGGGTCATGAAACTACTCTGCCTATAACGGTCGATAACATGATATATCATGCGCAAGCCGTTGTAAAAGCAGTAAATAGAGCATTGGTGGTGGTAGATTTACCTTTTGGTTCCTATCAGGGTAATTCAGAAGAGGCGCTTCGTTCAGCCATCAGAATCATGAAAGAGTCAGGGGGACATGCCGTGAAATTAGAGGGGGGTATAGAAGTAAAAGAATCTATTGTCCGTATTCTGAGTGCAGGTATTCCGGTAATGGGGCACTTAGGGCTAACACCTCAATCTATCTATAAATTCGGCACCTATGCCGTGAGAGCCAAAGAAGAAGACGAAGCCGCACAATTGATTGAGAACGCTAAAATGCTGGATGAGGTAGGTTGCTTTGGAGTAGTATTAGAAAAAATTCCGGCAGATTTAGCAAAAAAAGTTACTGAAAGTGTAAATATTCCTACTATCGGTATCGGTGCCGGCCCGCATTGCGACGGACAGATTTTAGTAGTGCATGATATGTTGGGTATCAACAAAGATTTTTCTCCCCGGTTTTTACGCAGATATGCAGACCTGCATTCTATCATGACTGAAGCCGTTAGGAATTATACCAAAGATGTTAAATCATCTGATTTTCCGAACGAGAAAGAGTCTTATTAACAGGCTTGTGGGGCGAACTTCCAGTTCGCCTTTTTTACTCTCCGCAAACACTAAGCGTGTCACGCCCTTATTCGTCCGAGTATAGGCGTGCCACACATAATCTACAACAAAGCCTCATACAAAATCTCAGCCGGATGCTTGGCTATGCGCCCCGTCCCATCCTTTATCTGATGTCTGCAACTTGTGCCTGGAGCCGCAATAATTACCTCTTCAGGTTGTTTTCTTACAGTCGGGAAAAGCACTAACTCCCCTATTTTCATCGAAACATCATAATGCTCGGCTTCATAACCAAACGAACCTGCCATACCGCAGCACCCCGATGGAATCAGATGTACTTCATAATTAGCAGGTAATGATAAACTTTTCTTGCTTGGTGTGAGAGACGATAAAGCTTTCTGATGACAATGTCCATGTAATTTTATGAGCCTCTTTTCATCAGAGAAAGCCTCTTTGGTAATGTTTCCTCTGTCTATCTCATGGGAAAACCACTCTTCAAAAATAAAGGTATTTCGTGCAATCTGCTGAGCCGACTCCTGAAGGTCTTCAGGTACTAATTCCAGGTATTCATCTTTCAGTGTCAGAATGGCCGATGGCTCTATGCCTATAATTGGTATCTCATCTGTTACTAAATCTTTTAAAGCATTTACGTTCTGAATAGCAATCTTCTGCGCCTCGCGAATCATTCCTTTTGATAAGTAGGTTCTCCCACTCTCTATATGAGTCGGAATAATTACCTGATAGCCTAATTTCTTTAAAAGCAGAATCAGCTTTTTGCCTACTTCCACATCATTAAAATCGGTAAACTCATCACAAAACAGATATACTTTTTTAGTAGAGGCAAAATCTTTGACCTCTTTAGCATTTTTGTACCAACTTCTTAAAGTATGGCTATGCAGCAACGGCATAGTACGGTCAGGGTGGAAACCAACAATACGATTGGCTATCCTGCGGGTAAATTCTGTTTTAAAGATAAAATTATAAACCCACGGCGCTATACCTGCCAGGCGCATTTGTTTCGTAAAATTTCCTATCAGTTTTGAGCGAAAAGGAATGCCATGCTGGTCATAATATTGTTGTGTAAATTCCGCCTTCATTTTTCCCATATCAACACTCGAAGGGCATTCTGATTTACAGGCTTTGCAGGATAAGCATAAATCTAAAATCTCTTTAGTTTCATTCATTCCGGCGGCCTTTGTTTCAGAAGTATCGGTCAGATACTGCCTCAGTATATTGGCTCTGGCTCTGGTAGTATCTTTTTCACTTCGTGTAGCCATATAGCTTGGGCACATGGTGCCACCAGTTATTTCAGTCTTCCGGCAATCTCCGGAGCCACTACATTTTTCTGCAAGACGAAGAAAACTCTCCTGCTTTGAAAAATCAAAAACAGTTTTTTGTGCTGGAATATTCTTATCTGCTTCATAACGCAGAAACTCATTCATTGGCGGTGTATCAACTATCTTTCCCTTATTAAAGATATCCTTAGCGTCAAAAATCTGTTTCACCTGTCTGAACAATGCATAGTTTTTATCACCCATCATAAAAGGGATAAACTCGCCTCTCAAACGCCCATCGCCATGTTCGCCCGAAAGTGAGCCACCATATTTTTTAACTAATGCCGCTGTTTCAGCCAGAATAGTCCGGAATAGTTTCCTGCCTTCGGTTGTTTTCAGATTCACCATCGGCTCTACATGCAACTCCCCTGCTCCGGCATGGGCATACATTGAATATTGCACATCGTGTCCTTTTAGTAAAACTTCCAGTTCGGCAATATAGGCAGGTAGGTCTTCTACATCAACCGCACAATCTTCTATCAGGTTAACGGGTTGTATATCACCGGGTAAGTTTCTCAATAAGCCCAGGCCGCCTTTTCGTACCTCCCACGCTTTTTTAGCGTCATCCTGTAACAGAATCGGGTAAGCATAGCCTAATTCAATTGCCTTTAATTCGGCTATCAGTTTGTCGGCTTTTTCTCTGACATCCGCCTCAGTTTCAGCAAAAAACTCTACCATCAGAATAGCCTTTGGGCCACCTTCTATAAAAAACCGGTTTTTCGACTGCTCAATATTAGTTTTGGTAAATTCCAGAATAAAATCATCCACCAGTTCAGAAGCCGAACATTGGTGTTTCATGGCAATCAGGTTAGCCATTAATGCTTCATGCAGACTACTCGTATGCACTGCCACCATGCCTACCTCGGCAGGTGGTAAATCTATCAGCTTCAGTTTGGCTTCTGTTACAAAACACAAGGTCCCTTCTGAGCCAGCAATCAGGCTACTTAAATTAAATTTTTTTCCCTTTTCAGATTGCCGCATCTCCTCAAAGACATCAAGCGCATAACCTGTATTTCGTCGGGTAATCGTTTTTTTAGGAAATCCGTCTCTGATGGATGCCTGATTTTCTTTATTATCAACAAGGGCAATCAGTTCTTTGTAAATCTGCCCTTCTTTGCTGGTTAACTGACATTTTGCTTCCAGTTCCTCAGCATTGAGTGCGCCAAAAATAGCATCACTTCCATCTGACAATAAAACTTTAAGCTCCAACAGATTATCTCTGGTTGTACCCCAGATAATAGAATGTAATCCGCATGAATTATTTCCAATCATACCGCCAATCATGGCACGGCTGGAGGTAGAAGTTTCTGGTCCGAACATTAATCCATAAGGCCTTAGATAGGCATTCAAATCATCCCGAATTACTCCCGGCTGTACTCTTACCCATTTCTCTTCTCTGTTTACTTCTAAAATATTGATAAAGTTTTTCGAAATATCTACCACTAATCCATTGCCCACTACCTGCCCGGCCAGCGAAGTTCCGGCGGCACGCGGGATCAGACTTATCTGATTGGTATTTGCAAAGTGTATTAATTGACGAATATCCTGAATACTCTTAGGAAGCGCTACTGCAAGGGGTTTTTCCTGATAAACTGAGGCATCGGTAGCGTAAACGGTTCTGATTGCCTCATCGGTAACGGTATTTCTGAAGTATAATTCTCCCTCAAAATCTTTCAGCAATGACTCAAACATCGGGTTCTGTTTTTTGAGTTCAAATTTGAGGAAGAAAAGGCAGATTTACTAAGTATCTCATAAAGAAAGAATTAAATAAACTTTAAAATTTCAGTATTCACCCCTTCACATGGACATTTATTAACAATATTCCCCTAATTTTGTTGTTATTAAACTGTCATAAAAGCGTAAATTTGCAACCTTAAAAATCGAAACACTTAGCCATCAGGTATTTAATTTTGACAAAATGGCAGGTTTCATAGATTTGGAAAGGTATTTGACAAGTAGAAATTCATATCAATAAGAAATTAAGAACAAGATATACAAATGCTGAATTTTTTAACCAAGGGAATTACACAGATTTTCGGAACAAAGTCTGATAAAGATAATAAAGAGTTACAACCTTATGTAGGACTGACAAATGAGGAATTTGCCAAGTTGCAGAATCTTACCCATGATGAGCTTCGGAACAAAACGACTGAACTACAGGATTATATTGCACAGAGACTTTCGCATATTGACAGCCAAATCAATCAATTAAAAGCTGGTATCGACCAGAATCCTGATATGCAGGTTGATGAAAAAGAGACGGCTTTCAAGCAAATTGATTCGTTGAAACTGGATAGAAACAAAGAATTGGAAGTAGTACTTCTGGAAATTCTGCCTAAAGCATTCGCAGTTATAAAAGAAACGGCTCGTCGCTTCTCAGAAAATTCAGAAATTACTGTTACTGCCACGCATCTTGACCGTGAACTGGCCATGAAGAAAGGCCATATCAGAATTGAAGGAGATAAGGCCATCTGGCAAAACCAATGGCTGGCAGCCGGGAATCTGACTACCTGGAACATGGTACACTACGATGTACAGATTATTGGTGGCGCTGCATTACATAAAGGTAGAATCTCTGAAATGGCTACCGGAGAAGGTAAAACCTTAGTTGCTACGTTCCCGGCCTTCTTAAATGCTTTGGCAGGCAAGGGTGTTCATATAGTAACAGTGAATGATTATCTGGCTCGTCGTGACTCTGAGTGGATGGGACCTATCTTTGAATTTAATGGTATTACCTGCGATTGTATCGATAAACACCCCGCCAATTCAAATGCCCGCAGAGGCGCTTATCAGGCAGGTATTACTTATGGTACAAACAACGAGTTCGGCTTTGATTACCTGCGTGACAACATGGTCAATGACCCTGAGGAATTGGTTCAACGTGAACACCACTATGCAATGGTCGATGAGGTTGACTCCGTATTGATTGATGATGCCCGTACACCTTTGATTATCAGTGGGCCAATGTCGCGCACAGGTGATGAAGAACTATTCTTATCATTGAAACCACGTATCCAGCGTATTGTAGAAGCACAAAAGACCCTGACTAACAGTTACCTGAACGAAGCCAAAAAATTGATTGCGGCCGGTAATAAAAAAGAAGGTGGTTTAGCCTTATTCCGTGCGTTCAGAGGTTTGCCAAAAAACAAGCCATTAATTAAGTATTTGTCTGAGCAAGGCATGAGACAAATATTACAGGAAACAGAATCGACGTATCTGGCTGAAAACCAGAAACTAATGCCGGAAGCAGATGCGCCGCTTTATTTTACCATTGAAGAAAAAAATAACTCAATTGAGTTAACAGATAAAGGTCTGGATTTCATTACAGGCGAAGGTGAAGATCATAATTTCTTTATCATGCCTGACCTGGGTGTTGACCTGTCAGTTATTGAGAAATCGGATATATCTGAGCAGGACAAAATCCTGAAAAAGGATGAGTTAATCCGTGATTATTCGTTGAAGGCTGAGCGTATACATGCCGTGAACCAATTATTAAAGGCCTTTACTTTATTCGAAAAAGATGTTGAATATGTGGTAATGGATAATAAAGTAATGATTGTTGACGAACAAACGGGTCGTATCATGGACGGTCGTCGTTGGTCAGATGGCCTGCACCAGGCGGTTGAAGCTAAAGAAAACGTGAAAGTAGAAGATTCGACACAGACTTACGCTACTATTACGCTTCAGAACTACTTCCGTATGTACCACAAACTGGCAGGTATGACAGGTACTGCCGAAACAGAAGCGGGTGAGTTCTGGAAAATATATAAATTAGACGTTGTTTCTATTCCTACCAACAGAGCAATTGTACGTAAAGACGAAGAAGATAAGGTTTATAAAACCGTACGTGAAAAATACAATGCAGTTGTTGATGAAATTGTGCAATTGGTGGGCATTGGTCGCCCTGTGCTAGTAGGGACAACATCGGTTGAAAACTCTGAGCTACTCAGCAGAATGCTTACCCTGCGTAAGATTCCGCATCAGGTATTGAACGCCAAGCAGCACGCCCGCGAGGCTGATATCGTAGCAGAAGCCGGAAAACCGGGTACCGTTACGATTGCAACCAACATGGCTGGTCGTGGTACTGACATTAAACTGACACCAGAAAGTAAAAATGCGGGAGGATTAGCGATTATCGGTACCGAGCGCCACGATTCGCGTCGTGTTGACCGCCAGTTAAGAGGTCGTGCAGGTCGTCAGGGAGACCCGGGTACTTCGCAGTTCTTCGTTTCTTTAGAAGACCAATTGATGCGTTTGTTCGGTTCTGACCGTATTGCTAAAGTAATGGACAGAATGGGTATGGAAGAGGGCGAGGTGATTCAGCACTCAATGATTACCAACTCTATTGAAAGAGCACAGAAAAAAGTAGAAGAAAATAACTTTGGTACACGTAAGCGTCTGATTGAATATGATGATGTAATGAATATTCAACGTGATACGATTTACAAGCGTCGTAAAAACGCCCTTTTCGGCGACAGGCTATCATTGGATATTGCCAATATCATGTACGATACCTGTAGTGATATTGTGATGAACGCCGAGGGTAATTATGATGAATTTGAATTGCGTAGTATTCAGAAATTAAGCATCAAACCTGAAATTGAACGTCATGAGTTTTCTAAAGGAAATGCCAAATTAATTGACAGACTTTACCAACAGGCAGAGCGGGTATATAAGGCAAAAAATGATAATATTCGTAAGAATATGACACCTGTATTGACCGATGTGCTGAAAGACCGCAAAGGTCTGGTGGATGAACAGTTTATTGCGATTATTGGTGACGGTACGCAAAACATCGGCTTATACTGTAACCTGAAAGGCGCTGTAGAAAGCGATTCAAGGGAGCTAATAAAAGAAATAGAAAAACATATCTCGCTGACGGTAATCGACCAGGAATGGAAAGAACACCTGCGTGATATGGATGATTTGAAGCAATCGGTACAGAATGCCTCTTATGAACAAAAAGACCCTTTGTTGATTTATAAATTTGAAGCGGTAGAGCTATTCAAAAACTTCTTGAATAAGGTAAATGCTGATACGGTTAGTTTCTTAATGAAGGCTAACGTAGTTGAATTAAGATTCCAGCAGCTTGCACCGCCGAAAGAAGAAAAACCGAAGTTACAAACCAATAAGACAAGCGAAGAAGGTGGTAGTGGAAGTTCGGATTCAGGTGCAAAGCCTATTACTCCGGCACGTAGCCAAAAAATTGCCGACAGAAACCAACGTGTAAGTGTACAATATAAAGACGGTACTCTGAAACGTGATATAAAATACAAAAATGTGGAAGATGATGTAATGAGCGGAAAGGCTGTATTGGTTGATTAAGAAACTGTTTAAACTTTTAATTTACAGCCGAGAATGAGCGGACGCCGCGCGGATAGTTTTTACTCAGATGAGGCTAATTATTGAGTGCGTAGCAGAGCTACGGACTCAATAATTTGACGAAATATGAGTGAAAACTAGCCATTCGTAGGCTAAAGGAATAAGTTTAAACAGATTCTAATATACCTAAGAAAATAATGATAAAAAGTCGCTAAATTTTAGCGGCTTTTTTGTTATATGAATAATCATAACCCTACCGAATATGATTTATATCAAATACTACGAATCTCCACTAGGTTCACTGGAAATCACTGCAACTGATACACATCTTACTCATGTTCTTTTTCGGGAAGCGCAGAAAAAGCCTAGCCGCCAGTTGCAGGAAACGCCGGAGGAATCACCTATTATTAATGAATGTATCAGACAATTTGAGGCTTATTTTAAGGGTGAGTTGAAAGACTTTGATTTACCCTTGTTACCGGCAGGAACCGACTTCCAGAAATTAGTTTGGGAGGCATTGAAAAGTATTCCTTATGGTAAAACGACTTCTTATCTGGCATTATCCCGCCAGATTGGCAATGAAAAAGCCATCAGAGCAGTCGGTGTGGCTAATGGTAACAATCCTCTGACTATTATTCTGCCGTGTCATAGAGTGATTGGTTCTGATAAAAGCCTGGTTGGATATGGGGGTGATTTATGGCGGAAAGAGTGGCTTTTACGCCATGAAGGCAGTTGGCCAAAAGAGGAGCAATTGAGTTTGTTTTAATAAAAAAGCAGCAAAACGTTGTAAACACAACCCTTTACTGCTATTCTATGCGTAATCGACTCTCAAAATCTATTTATTCATACTTACTACTTTTTTGGTATCAAATGGCATCAACACCGTATCAACTACGTGTGCAACACCATTACTCTGATAAATATTTGTAGTAGTAAGGTTGGCCGTCATACCATTCTCGTCAGTGACAATAAGTTTATCTCCACTCATCGAGAATTTCAAATAACCACCCTGTATCGTCTTCAATGAAAGGGTACCACCGTTTCCATTTATACCTGCCATAATATCATTCGAATCCCATTTACCATCAATTACATGGTATTTCAAAACCTTCGTTACGATTGATTTAGATGGTGTAGCACCCATCTTCATAAAAGCGTCATTAGTAGGAGCAAAAACAGTAAATGGACCGGGTCCTTGTAGCGTTGTTACTAAACCAGCAGACTGTAACAATGCGACAAGTTTTGAGTGGTCTCTGGAGCCCATAATGTTTGCAATAACATTTTTATATGAACTCATTTCACCACCGCCAACCATGACCTTCGTATCTTGCGCAAATGTCCCCAGTGAAATCAAAGCAGACACTAATAATAATGAGATAGTTTTCATGCTTTTGTTAATTTTTGTGAATACTTTATTTGTAAGCATAATATGCTCATTAATAATAGTAAAGAAAGTGTTCCAGCTGCGGAAAGGGGGTGTTTTGAGTAAAAATTTATTTAGATACTAATTTTTAGACAACTAAATGGGGATTTTCTTCCTCGATAAAGGAATAGTATCATTTAAAATCCAAAAGTTGAGTTAATACTTAATTAATTTACAAAACCAATTAAAAAGTGCCATATAATAAAATCTTCTTGCTTAAGTAAAAAAAAAAGTATTACTTGTTCCTTTATTATTTTTATAAAAAATAGGTTAAAATTTTATGAGATTTATCTTTTATAACAAAGAAACTGTTTAAAATATAACCCTTTCGAAGAGTCTAATAGATAAGATATAAAAATAACTTAAAACATTAATAGATAAATAGATAAAGTGTATTAATGAAAATTTTCAGCATGATACTTTTTCTTTTAGGAATTTCAAAAACTTTCACAGTACAATTCTAAGCTAATTCAAGCCTGAATTTTAATTGTGGATTTTGAAAAGAAAACCTTTTTCTAAAACGATTCAACTAATTTTTGCATAGAAAAGCCTTTAAAAATACAAAAAACTTGTCAAGTAAATCGCAATAAAAAAAGTGTCAATCTAAAAAAATGAATATTACAAAGAAAATAGCAATAATTACAAATATTGTTTTTTTAGTTGGAGCTACTATTTGGTGTGCTTTAGACTGGGGGTTTGAGCCCGTCATTGCCGCAGGTAGCTTTATTTACACTATTCTTAATTTACTCTTTTTAGAGAAAGACGAAAAAAAAGAAGAAAATAATAACCAAGTAAATGAAAAAATAATAAAGCAAGAATTTACTGACTCACTTGTAGACTTTTTTGAAGATATGAAATTACACAGTAATGATTTTGAAATAGTTAAATGGGGTGTAGCTATAAGTCATCCTCTTTGGCTAAGTCAAAAATATGAAATCCGCAAAAAAATTGGTGAATTTGTAGAAAGAGCTGCTTTTAATATAGACGATCGCGATGTAAGGATAAAGACATTAATAGACGATTTAGGTTGGATGAATGTTGAATTAAAACAATTCAAAGATGCCGAAAAAGAATTAAACAGAGGCATCCAATTGGCTTTCCAAGAATCAAATTTTCATTATTTGGTTAAAGGTTACAGGCATCTTTTTAGTTTAAATCTAAGAACAGGTAGATTTAAAGAAGCTGAAGAATATCTAAATAAGTCAATTGAAAGAACAAATAGCCTTACTATAGATAAAGACGAATTAATAGCTGAAAATCATTTTGCAAAAAGTTCCCTAGAACTAAAAAAAGGGAATTATAATGAAGCCTTAAATGAAATAAATATCGCAATTGAGATGTACAAGACATTACCTGATAAAGAGTGGTCAATAAAAATTTTAGCAAGGAAAGGAGAAATAGTTCTTAGTTTAAATAGTATAGATGAAGCAAGAGATTTATTCCATACAGGGTTAAAAGAAGCAAAAAAATACCAATTTAAAAGACAAATTGTTAAGAATTTAATTGGTTTAGGAAAAACCTATTTTGAAGAAAGAAAAGAGATAGAATCAAAAAAATACTTTAATCAAGCTAATAGCATAGCTAAGGAAATTGGAATGATACATGAACTTGGAATTATAGAAGATGAAATGAGAAAATTTAAAAATTAACAGTAGAAAGAAAGTGCTTTTACAAGAATTAATATTACATCCCATAACCTCAAGACATTATCTGGAAAGATATGTGAATGACGGTTCCCCAAGTGGTTTTAGTACTGTTTACACTACTAGTGTAGAAACAAGTCCTTTTGGTTTAACCCCTTGGTATTATTTATATGTATGTATTGCCCCACAAGATTTGTTTAAAGATTTTGGACATATACCCTCTTATTCTGGGAAAATGTATACAGACAAAAGTAACTGGATATTATTACATCCAGATATGATTAATAAAAAATTTTTTACAAATAAAAATTTTAAAATTTATAAGAATATTGATTTAAAGGTGGTTCCTACCGCTAGTGGTAGAACGGTTCAAATTATTAGTGATAATAATCAAGACTATATCAAATTACATTATGAAGGTGTCTTAGGAAGAGTGAGAAGAGAATTGCCTTATTATAAAGCCGTCGCAGGTCCTGAGATATCTAAAATAATTATTTCAGCCATAGATACAAATCAATTAACCAATAAATTATCAATTTTACCCGAGACAGGAGCAAGAGTATTGACAAATAAACTAAATAATGAAGAAAATGAATGGGGAATGGTGTGGCGTGAAAATAGACCTTATAAAGTTAATATTAGTGAAGTCGAATACATTATTCCGGCATTTTCACTTTTTTCCCATGATAGATTAGCAATCCATCACTCTCCATTAATTAAGCAAATAATTGATAGTTTTAAATATAACCCTGAAGATTTCATTTTAGACAAGATTATCTTTCCATTAATTGAATGCTATTTCGATTTAATACTAAAAACGGGATTACAAGCGGAGTGGAACTCTCAAAATTTATTAATAGGATTTAATGATACATTTTCTTCCGCTAAATTTATTATGAGAGACTTAGAGTCAGTTGATAAAGATATAACTATTATGGAATCTATAGGAGTTAAACATAATTTCATAGGTTATCCATTTAAATGTATTAAAGAAGATCAATATAATTATATTATCAAACATAGCTTTATGTTTGACTTCAAACTAGGAGAAAGCATATTAGCTCCTCTTATTGAATTAGCAAAAAAATACTATAATTTAAATACAGAAAAACTACAAAATAGAATAAAAGAAGAAACTGAGAAATATATAATAAAATTACCGACTAATTTTTTTCCACAGAATAAGTGGTATATGTTTGACAGAGTCCTAGTTGATCAATCCAAAATTGAAAGGCCCTATTTAGAATTAAAAAATCCCAAATTTAGATTTTAATTTAATTGCAGTAATTATAAATCATAAATCCCCATAAAAAATAAAACCTCCTCACCTGACGGCAAGGAGGTCTATTACTATAGTAAGGTTTCAGAATTTTGAACCCTTACCCATTAGATTTTAAACATATTCTCTACGTTGTTTCGATGCTTCTTGTACACGACGCTTTTCAGCGGCAGCTTCCAATTCTGCTTTATTTCCAACGATGATGTTCTGATATCTACGGTTACCCGTTCCAGCAGGAATCAAGTGTCCTACGATAACGTTTTCTTTCAAGCCTTCAAGCATATCACGCTTACCTCTTACAGCAGCTTCTGACAATACTTTGGTGGTTTCCTGGAACGATGCCGCAGAGATAAATGACTCAGTACCCAAAGAAGCAGTAGTGATACCTTGCAATGTAGGGCGAGAAACCGCAGGCATTGCATCACGTACCTCAATCTGTGCAAGGTCAGCACGTTTCAAGCGGCTGTTCTCATCACGCATCTCACGAGCGGTGATAATCTGACCCGGTTTGAATTTATCTGAAGCACCTGCATTCATTACTACTTTCTTGTCCATGATTTTATCATTGGCCAGACGCACCACCCATTTGTCAACCATCTGGTATTCAAGGAATAATGTATCTCCTGAATCAACGATTTCAACCTTCTGCATCATCTGACGTACAATTACCTCGATGTGTTTGTCTGAAATCTTCACCCCTTGTTGGCGATAAACGGCTTGTACTTCGTTTACCAGGTATTCCTGAACGGCGGTAGGCCCTTTGATACGTAGAATATCGGCTGGCGTAATTGCACCATCTGATAGAGGATCACCTGCTAAAACGAAGTCACCATCCTGTACCAGAATCAGTTTTGACAGAGGTACCATGTATTTCATTTTAACACCGTCTTTTGCCTCTACGAAAATCTCACGGTTACCACGTTTTACAGAACCATATTGTGTGATACCATCAATTTCAGAAACAACCGCAGGATTCGATGGGTTACGAGCCTCAAATAACTCAGTTACACGAGGCAAACCACCCGTAATATCACGGTTCATATTGATAGCGCGAGGGATTTTTGCTATGGCCTGACCTGCTTTAATCTTCTGACCGTTTTCAACAGTCAAACGAGCCATTACAGGTAAGTTATAAGCTTTATCATCCTCTGCAGTAACAGTTCTGATAATGATAGCAGGGTTTTTCGAACGGTCTTTCGACTCGATGATTACCTTATCACGGAAACCAGTCTGCTCATCGGCCTCTTCCTTGAAGGTTATATTTTCTTCAATAGCTTCGTACTCGATAGTACCATCCATTTCAGAAAGGATAACGGCGTTGAACTGATCCCAGTGACAAAGAGGATCTCCTTTTTTCACTATATCACCATCTTTTACTTCTAATGTAGCACCATAAGGTACGTTATTGGTAATCAGGATATTGTTAGTACCCGGCTCAATGATACGAATCTCACCACGACGACCCAATACGATAGTAATCGCATTACCTTCACGGTCAACCGATGGTACTGTACGCATTTCTTCTAATTGAACAAGACCACCAAATTTGGCTTTGATGTTGGCTTCAGAAGCAACGTTCTGGGCAGTACCCCCAGTGTGGAATGTACGAAGTGTCAACTGTGTACCAGGCTCACCGATTGACTGAGAGGCTATTACACCCACAGCTTCACCGTTGTCAGCCATACGGCCTGTAGCCAGGTTACGTCCGTAACATTTCGAGCAAACACCTGTTTGTGTTTCACAAGTCAATGCTGAACGAATCTCAACAGTTTCAATAGCTGTTTCATCAATCTGAGCAGCAATTTCTTCTGTAATTTCCTGTCCTGATTTGATAATCAGTTTTTTGGTAAGCGGGTCGATAATATCATAAACCGATGTACGGCCTAAGATACGCTCTGATAGAGGCTCAACGATATCTTCGTTGTCTTTCAACGCAGAAACCTGAATACCACGCAGTGTACCGCAATCGTCTTCATTCACTACCACGTCCTGAGCAACATCATGTAAACGACGGGTCAGATACCCAGCATCGGCTGTTTTCAAGGCAGTATCGGCCAAACCTTTACGGGCACCGTGGGTAGAGATAAAGTACTCCAATACGTCAAGACCTTCTTTGAAGTTTGACAGAATCGGGTTTTCGATGATTTCCCCTACTGAACCCTGGATATTTTTCTGTGGTTTCGCCATCAATCCACGCATACCGCCCAACTGACGCACCTGTTCCTGCGAACCACGTGCACCAGAGTGCATCATCATGTAGATTGGGTTGAAACCTTTCTGATCTGCTTCCAATTGCTTCAGCAATACCTCACGGATACGTGTGTTTACTCGGCCCCAGATATCGATAATCTGGTTGTAACGCTCACGCTCTGTGATGATACCAAACATATAGTTGCTTTGTACTTCTTCAACTTCTGCTTTGGCATCAGCAATCAGTTTTGTTTTTTCCGGCGGAACGATGATATTATCAAGACCGATAGACAAACCACCTCTGAAGGCCGTCTGATATCCCAGTTCTTTAATATCATCAAGGAATTTCGCTGTACGGGCATATCCGGCTTCTTTGAATACACGACCAATCAACTGTTGTAGCTTTTTCTTGGTCAATAATTCGTCAAGGTAACCTACTTCTTCAGGCACACATTGGTTGAAGAGGATACGACCTGCTACTGTATTTACTACTTTATCAACTAAAGCACCGTTTTCGTCTTTTACTTTCACACGGCATTTAATGTGGGCATGTTTTGAAACTTTACCCTCATTCATGGCAATGATTACCTCTTCTGCCGAGTAGAATGTCATTCCGTCACCCGGAACCTTATCATCGTCTGACGATACTTTTCCTTTTGTTACATAATAAAGACCCAATACCATGTCCTGAGAAGGTACAGTAATCGGAGCTCCGTTAGCAGGGTTAAGAATATTATGTGAAGCCAGCATCAGAATAGATGCTTCCATAATTGCCTCCTGACCTAGTGGTACGTGTACCGCCATCTGGTCACCGTCAAAGTCGGCGTTGAAGGCTGTACAAACCAAGGGGTGCAACTGGATGGCTTTACCTTCTACTAATTTAGGTTGGAAAGCCTGAATACCTAAACGGTGAAGCGTAGGAGCACGGTTTAGAAGAACAGGATGTCCTTTCAGAACGTTTTCCAGAATATCCCAAACTACGGCATCTTTTCTGTCAACGATTTTCTTAGCAGATTTCACCGTTTTCACGATTCCGCGCTCAATCAGTTTTCTGATAATAAATGGTTTGAACAACTCAGCGGCCATATCTTTAGGCAAACCACACTCGTGTAGTTTTAATTCAGGACCTACCACGATTACCGAACGACCAGAGTAGTCAACACGTTTACCTAATAAGTTCTGACGGAAACGACCTTGTTTACCTTTCAACATATCTGAAAGGGATTTCAAAGCACGGTTACCTTCTGAACGAACGGCGTTTACTTTACGAGAGTTGTCGAATAATGAATCGACAGCCTCTTGTAACATACGTTTTTCGTTACGTAAGATTACTTCAGGAGCTTTGATTTCCAACAAACGTTTCAAACGGTTGTTACGGATAATCACACGACGGTAAAGGTCATTCAAATCAGAAGTTGCGAAACGACCACCATCAAGAGGTACAAGCGGACGCAATTCCGGTGGAATAACAGGAACCATGCGGATAACCATCCACTCCGGTTTGTTTTCAATACGTGTATTAGCATCACGTAGGGCTTCTACTACTTTCAGACGTTTCAAAGCTTCCGCTTTACGTTGTTGAGAAGTATCAGTTGCCGCAGCGTGGCGTAAATCATAAGATAGTTCGTCAAGTTTGATACGCGAAAGCATCATTTCTAATGCCTCGGCACCCATTTTGGCGATAAATTTATTCGGGTCTTTATCGTCAAGCATCTGATTTTCTCTTGGCAGTTTATCAACAATGTCAAGATACTCTTCTTCTGTAAGGAAATCGTTCTGAGAGATACCATCTTCTCCTTTGATACCCGCCTGAACAACCACGTAACGTTCGTAGTAAATAATTTGGTCGAGTTTCTTCGACGACATACCTAATAAATACCCGATTTTATTTGGTAAACTACGGAAATACCAGATATGTGCAACCGGAACCACCAGTTCGATGTGTCCCATG
>CALRLS020000025.1:0-21402 GCA_943368815.1 Cyanobium sp. NIES-981 | reverse complement strand
AAAAGTACCGTCTTCAAATTCCATTCTGATAATTACAGGCATAACCAGACCGCCTTTGTTTTTCAGGCTCATTACATAGAAATTTTTGCCTTCATCTATCATTTTGCGCTCATCGGCAGTCAGAGTAGAAAGATATTGGTCATATTTCTTTTTATCTGCATCTGTTACGGCAAATTTATCATAAGAGTTATAGAAATCTCTCATGGTCGAGTCGGCCTCTACTACGGTTTGTTTAATATCGGTTCTATTACGGATATTGCTCAAAGTCTCCTTTTTGGCATCGGCTTCTGTTTTTGCCATTGCCTTTTGTTTAGCCGGGTCTTGTGAATCGATGCTATACCATTCTACGTTCGCAATTGCCTGGTCAGCAGGCTCAACACCATAGAACCAGCCTTTCCAGAACCAGTCAAGGTCAACACCTGAAGCATCTTCCATCGTACGGAAGAAATCGGCAGGTGTAGGGTGTTTAAATGCCCAGCGACGTGCGTATTCCTTAAAAGCATAATCGAATAGTTCGCGACCCATGATGGTCTCGCGAAGAATATTCAGACCTGTAGCAGGTTTAGAGTAAGCATTAGGACCAAAAGTACCGGGAAGGATATTATCAGAGCTACTCATGATAGAGTTTTGCTTAGTAGCATCCAACTTCATATAGCCTGTAATATATTGTGGCTCAATACCCGTAGCCGGGAAGTTTCTATCCCATTCCAGACAGGTTAATCCTTCTAAGAAAGAGTTCAAACCTTCGTCCATCCATGACCATTGGCGCTCATCAGAGTTCACAATCATAGGGAAGAAGTTATGACCTACTTCATGAATAACTACCAGAATAAGGAAGTTTTTAGTACCTTCTGAATAAGTCCCGTCTGCTTCCGGACGTGCACCATTGAAACTCATCATCGGATATTCCATACCCCCTACAGTACCATGCACCGAATAAGCTACCGGATAAGGATAAGCTACAGAACGTTTTGAATAACTAACCAGGGTATGCGCTACAACACGGGTTGAGTATTGTCCCCAAAGTGGGTTGGCTTCTTTTGGATACAAAGACATTGCCCATACTTTTTTACCTTCCACATCAACCTGCATGGCATCCCATATAAACTTACGTGAAGTGGCAAATGCAAAATCACGTACGTTTTTAGCGGTATATACCCATGTTTTCTTGCCGGTTGGTTTGCCTTTCTCGGCAGCTTCTGCTTCCGCCTGCGTTACAATCTCTACCGGAGTTTTAGAATTTTTTGCCTGCTCCAAACGCTTCATTTGCGTAGCTGTCAATACATCTTTAGGATTTTGTAATTCACCTGTTGCACCTAGTACCATATCGTTTGGTACTGTAAGAGCCACTTTATAATCTCCAAAAGGTAATGTAAACTCGCCCTGTCCAAGGAATTGTTTATGTTGCCAGCCATTTACATCATCATATACAGCCATGCGGGGAAACCACTGTGCTATTTCATACAACACATTGCCATCTTTAGGAAAAAGCTCATAACCACTACGGGCACCTCCTGATGATTTTAAATCAACGATATTGAATTTCCAGTCAACCTGAAATACGAATGACATGCCTTTGGCCAATGGCGTAACTAAGTCAATACGCATCATCGTACCATTGATGGTATAGCGCAAGTCTTTGCCTGTGGCGTCTTTTACTGCCGAAATCTTATAACCGTAATCCTTATCACCAGCGCCGCTCATATTACCCAGAGTAGTAAAACTTGAACCACTGGTAGGATTAATGGCACTCTGGCGGGTAATGTTGCCATCAGAATTTTTAGCGAATACATTCTGGTCTAATTGTAGCCACAAATAGCGCAGTTCTTCCGGCGCATTGTTGGTATAAGTGATTTTTTCGGTACCTGTGATACTTTGATTGGTATCGTCCAGTTCGGCCTTGATGTCATAATCGGCTTTTTGTTGCCAATAATCTCTTCCGGGAGCACCGGCTGCCGTACGATAGGTATTTGGCGTTGGTAAACCTGTACCCATTTGTTCGAATCTTGTATTGGCATTGTATTGTGTAGTGGGTGCTTGCTGTGCGTACGCAGTCAGGGCTCCACATACAATTGAACCAACAATAATAGCTAGTTTTTTCATACTTGATGAAGGTTGATTATACAGTTCGGATGATGATAAAAAATACGTTGCGAAGTTAAGAAAATTTATTCACTGATATTCACGCAATTTAGGGGATATTCTATTTAAAAAAACCACTTCTCTGTCATTAATTTAAAAGCAACCCCTGCTACGAAACTTGAAATAATCAGGTTCCAGGTGTGTTTTCTTACCTGAAATCCGTTCAATACCAGAAAAGAAAGCGCCATAGTAATAGCTACAATCAATACCTGACCAAATTCAAGGCCTACATTGAAAGCCAGTAGTTGCGGAATAATGTTTTGGTCTTTACCCAATAAGCTACGCAGATAATTAGAAAAGCCCATACCGTGAATAAGACCGAAGCCCAATGCCAGAAGGTATCTTACAGGAGAGAAATTCTCCTTATCTAATAGGCTATCGCTGCTTTTATGAAAAAGGTTAGTAAGACAAGTGAAGATAATCGTAACCGGAATCAGGAATTCAATCAGGTCGGTGCTATACTCAATGATGTTTAAGGCAGCCAAAGCTAAGGTAACAGAATGGCCAATGGTAAAGGCTGTAACGAGAACAAGAATTTTCTTCCAATCGGTTATACGATAGATGGCACATAGCGCTACCACGAAAAGAATATGGTCATAACCATTTATGTCGGTTATGTGCTGATAACCTAATTTTAAAAAAATGAAAAATTCCGTCATTAGTTCAGGGTAAGGGGTTCTTGGTGCGTATATTAGTAGCAAAAATACAAGTTTTGTAAAACCCTGATAGTAAGAGCCTGTTTAAATTTTTTCTTTCTGACCGAAAAGGACAGATTTTTTAGCTAGACAAGGCACATTTTGTAGATGTAGCAAGCAGCTACATCGGAAAAATGTAACGCAGTATAGCTGAAAAAGCGGACGCCGCGCGGATGGCTTTGCAGGTCGAATTAAAACTTTTAAACAGGCTCCCAATCTACTAAATTTTTGAAATTATGCATATCCGCAAAAAAATCGGCTTTGCCTGGGGTTATTCTTTCATTGTTTTTGCGCTGTCAGGCTATTATTTTATCAGCCATAACTGGACTTTCTTTGTGTTTGTCTTTGGATACATCCTTGTACCGATTTTAGATGAGGTCATTAGCAAGGATTCTCAGAACGCCAGTACAGAAGAATATGAGAAACTCATTAAAGATAAGTACTTCGATGTACTGGTCTACTCTCATGTATATATACAGTATTTCATGTTGTTGTGGGCTTGTTATATTCTTGTTTATGATGACCTTAGCTGGTGGCAGGTAGTCGGCTTAATGCTTAGCCAGGGAGTTTATGCTTCTACTATTATCAATGTAGCGCATGAGCTTGGGCACCGTACTAGTCGCTCGGCACAATTTCATGCCAAAGTGGCTTTAATGACAGTAGGCTATATGCACTTTCTGATTGAGCATAACCGCGGGCATCATACACATGTTGCCACTCCGCTCGACCCTGCTACTGCCCGAAAAAACCAGAGCATTTTTTCGTTCTGGAAACAAACGCTCATCGGCAGTTTCAGAAGTGCCTGGCATATTGAGAAAAAGCAGTTAGCAAAACAAAATTTATCAGTATGGTCGTGGCATAATGGAATGATTTGGGCGGTTGTTTTACCTATTCTGTTCTTCCTAAGCCTGAGTTTGCTTTTCAGCTATCTGTCCGGCAAATTTGAGTGGATTATCCCGGTGTTTCTGATTGTTCAAAGCATCATCGCTGTACTTTCGTTAGAATGCGTTAATTATACAGAGCATTACGGCATCATGCGCAAAGAAGTTGCTCTGGGTAAATATGAAAAAGTAAATCCTTTACATTCATGGAATGCCAATCATTATTATAGTAACCTGATGCTTTTTCATTTGCAGCGTCATTCCGACCATCATGCTTATGCTTCAAGACCTTATCAGGTTTTAAGGCATTTTGATGAAAGTCCCCAATTGCCTTATGGCTATACCATGATGATACTGATTTCGCTGATACCACCACTATGGTTCAGAACTATGAATGGAAGATTGGAAGAATGGCAGGGCAAAAGATTATAACGCAGCGCAGATAAGAAAAATAGTAAGCCTGTTTAGTTAGGTGTTTTCTAATAAAAATAGCAGCCTTTCGGGCTGCTATTTTTATATATTCTTTTTCTGTTTTATCAGAAGAATTTCGCTCTGTTGTCTTTGATATTGGCGTTATCGCGAATAGCCTGATTAGCTAAGTAAGAAGCACCAAAACCGCCGGCACGTTGCATTACCTGTGTTTTGTATTGTGAGTAATCAGCAATAGCAGGAGCAGGAGTAACAGCGGTAGTTTCTACAATAAACACTCCGTTTTCGCCTACAAATGGTTTCGAACGTTTACCTGATGCTAAACTGAAAATCTTACCTATAGCAATCGGGTCAACCCCCGGAGTAGTCAATAAACCTGTTGCAAAGCTGATTCCGTTAGCGGCTTCAACAAGCGCACCTGCACCGTATTTTGCAGCAATCTGCTCAAGTGGCCCGCTAGCACCTGCTAATTTTTTCATGATTTGCTCAGCTTTGATTTCATTACGAACCTTTGCTGTTAAAGCATCTCTGAAATCATCAACCTCAGGATCGTCTTTATCTGTTTTAGACTTAATAGCCGCCACAATAAAGTTATCGCCTATTTCGAAAACCTTGCTTGTAACCGAACCTACTTTAGCATCATCGCCAAATGCCCATAGTACAACCTCACGTGCATTTTGTATAGTATTAAATGCGGCGGCATCAGGGAAAACTTTTTCAGCTTTAAGCATTACCAGTTTCGGGTCTTTCTTTACAGCCTCTTCAAATTCTTTGTCTGAGTCTACACTTGCACGTAAAGTTTCAGCTTTTTGATAGACAGCATTACGGGTTGCTTCACTAGCCTGTAACTCACGGCTGATGCTGGCAACTTTATATTTAAGATTCGATTTTGGTTCAGTAACCTTAATAATGTGGTATCCGAACTCTGTCTCTACTAAGTTAGGTACTAAACCTGTTCCACTCATACCAAAAACCGCACTATCAAATGGCTTTACCATTCTACCTTGTTTGAAGAAACCTAAATCTCCTCCTTGTTGAGCAGAACCATCCTGGCTGTTAGTACGAGCCAAAGTAGCGAAGTCAGCACCTTGTTTCAATTGTTCTAAAAGAGCCTGTGCCTGTGCACGAGCCGCAGCCTTTACTGAATCCGGCGCAGTTGCAGCAGAAGGTATCAGGATATGACTTGCACGGACTGAATAGGCTGTATCGGTAACAGTACCTTCAAATTTATGAATAGAATATACATTGCCTTCTTTGAATGGCCCGATTACCGCACCCGGAATAGCTGTGGCTAAAGCCGTTTTCAAATCAGGGCTTAATTCGCTGGCTGAACGTTCGTAAGGCACTCTTATTTCTGAATTAAGTGAAGCGTATGCCTGTGGGTCGGCAGCTGCTGCCAAGCCTTTAGCATAAGACTTAATGTCTTCATAAAGTGCTGAGCTATCTTCTTTGGTGGGAGCCACCTGATACACTACATAATCAAAAGAGCGGCTATCGTAGCCGACATATTCCTTTGCATGTTTGCTCAGGTAGTCTGACAACTGGCTGTCTGTTACTTTAATTGTAGTATCGTTAATGCTGAAGTATGGTACGTACAGGTATTTGGCATCTGCTTTGGTTACTTGTCCTTCGTATTCTTTTTTCGCTTCTGCCGTAGTTACAAAAGTAGATGCGCTTAGCAAGGCATTATATTTTTCTAACAAACGTTGTTGAACAGCACTTTCTTTAATCTGGTTCCAGGCTAATTGCTGTGGAGCAGGTAATTGCTTATCAACTGCGGCCTTGATGAATTCCATGTGACGTGTACGGTCATACTGTCCGGTTTGAGGATCAGTAAACTGTTGTTTAATCATCGGACTCAGGTTTTTAGTACCTTGAATCATCTCACGCAATTCATCCGGGGTTACTTTTAAGCCTAATTTTTCAAATTCTTCTTTGTAAGCAATATCAAAAATCATTTGCTCCCACACCTGATTACGGAGTTGTTGCACTTCTTGTTCCTGCAATGCTCTTCCTGCTTGTTGTTCGTAATTGCTGCGAGCGGCATCTAATTTTGCCTGAAATGCCTGCGCATCGATGCTCGTTCCTGCTATTTCACCAATTTTATTCTTATTACCGCCAAATAATCCTCCGCCACCATTACTTGGGAAGAATAAATCACCGCCAACGATAAATAGAATAAGGGCAATTGCGATAACTCCAACTGCGATTCCTGAATGCTCCCGAATTTTGTTAATTAAAGCCATTAGTTTTTATTTTATACTTAGATTTTAGTCCGTGTTTTAAGGTGATAATTGTTAAATGGGAAAACCTGTAAAAAAACGAACCGCAAAAATACATAGATTCATACATATTATCAAAGAAATCCAATTAGGATTATCTGTTTTTTAACAAGATTTATAGCTTTCAAGGGTTTTTATAATTAGAACTTAAAACAAAAACCCCCAATGAGCATCAAAACAGACTATTTTGCACTCATTGAGGGCATAATATTTTTTTATAAAATATTTATTTTCAATTGTTTGAAACTACTTTATAATTATAATCACTCAATATTAAGTCCCCCTTCAGGGGTTAGGGGTGTGTATTTCACCACTTATAAACCAACGCCACACTATTAATCAATTCCTGCAGAATAGCGCCGTTGTCTGAATTAACCATAACTACTACCCCACTACCTCCTTCAAGAGTTCCATAGTACTGGCATCTGAAACCCTCGTTACCTCCACCATGTCCAAAAGTCTTTGTTGAGCCTCTTTGTGTGATAAAAACACCCAGAGCAGCGTTTTCATCCAAATAAGGAGTTAATCTTAGTTTTGTCATTGCCTGTGAAAGCACTTTATTCGATTTTCCTGCCAAAGACAATTGTGTTTCGATGATGTAATGTGCTAAGTCAGTAGGGTTTGTCCATAAACCTGCAGCGGCCTGTTCAGGATAAATATGGTATTTCCCTTCTATCTCCTTCTTGTTCGCCTTGTTCGCCTTGTAGCCCGTAGCCAATTGCTCAGGCTTTTTATTGACTGGTGGTTGCACATAGGTACTATTCAACATACCCATAGGCTTCAACACCTTGTTCCACATGTATTGTTCGTATGGTATTTTTGTGATATCCATAACAATCAACTGTGAAATAGTAGTACCACCACCTGAATACTGGGTTTTCAGACCCGGTTCAAACGCTGAGCGGACTGCAGAAGTATTAGCAGGTTTTTTACCATCAAGTATTTCCTGGATGCTCGGTAGTTGATCCCCTTTTTCATAACCCGGGAAACCGTGTACCGTTAATCCTGCTGAATGACTCAGGAGATTGGCTATGTTTATTTTTTTATTTCCTATGACTGCATTGTAAGGGAACTTCCATGTAGTAAGATAATTGTTAATATCAGCATCAAGCGCCAGTTTTTTATCCTGTACTAATTTCAGGACACCTACCGCGTTCAATGATTTACTGATAGAGGCCGCCTGAAAAAGTGTTTCGGCCCTTACTGGTCGCTTTTCGGCAATATCTGCCCAACCGTAGGCTTTTACCCACTCAATTTTATAATCTTTAATAACTGCTACGCTGAGGCCGTATACACCATGGTATTCCATGCGTTCTTTGAGTTTCCACTTTTGTGTATTTTCATCAGGTTTATCTTTAAACAGGCTTTCTTCAACTTGTGCAATTCGTTGTTCTACTTCTTTGCTATTATTCGAATTCTGGGCATAAACGAAAGAAATCTGAGTAATGGTAATGATGCTTAATAAAATTCTGAAGATATGCTTTTTCATGATATAGGAGCGAATAGATTAAAAAATCTTATAATTTGCGAAACTACATTATACCAGACAAATAATTGTCTAATTTTGTGCGTTTTTTGAAAAACTCTCTCGTATTTATGAAATATCGTATTCCCGGATTTTTCTTCTTAGTTTCCTCATTTTGTTTTTATGCTTGTCAGCATCCAGAATCAAGCACTGAGGCATCTGATGCAGATGTATCAAATGTAAAGGTGAGTGTGAATATTGAACGATTGGAAGCACCTTTGATGCAATTGAAGAACAAGGAAGAAATCAAAAGTTTTTTAGAAAGCCACCGCTCTTTTGTTGAGACATTTTACCAGGCTCCTGCAAATGACTCTGCTCTTATTGACAGACTTGATTTATTGATTCATCACCCCGCGATTCATGAATTATATCAGCAAACCCAACAGGTTTTCGGTAATCTGGATGATTTGAAAAAAGAATTTGAAACAGCCTTTAAGCATATCAAATACCATTATCCTGACTTTAAAGAGCCTAGAATCATTACCACTTTTGCAGGGCTTGATAATGAATTGGTGGTAAGCGATAGTTTAATCATTATTCCGTTAGAATCCTTTCTTGGCCCTAAGGCTAAGTATCGTCCGCAGCACCCCAACTACATGTTGAGGCGTTATGATAAACCTTATATAGTACCTACTGTTGTTACGCTTTTATCAAGAAAGTATAATAAGATTGATATAAACGACCGCACCCTAATGGCCGACATGGTTTTTTACGGTAAAAGCTTTGAGTTTACAAGAGCCGTGATTCCGAACGTTCCTGACTCTCTGGTGATTGCGTATGCTGATTCTAATCTTGTAAAAAGCTGGAACGGACAAGCCTATATATGGGCTCACTTTATTGACAATAAGCTGGTATATGAAACCAACGACAGAATAAAAGACAAATATATAGGCGAGCGACCCGCTGTAAATGAAATAGGCACGGATTGCCCCGGACGCATCGGTCAGTGGTTAGGCTGGCGAATAGTAAGCCGTTACCGAACCGAAAATCCTTCTGTTACGTTAGTAGATTTAATGAAAAACGCAAATGCGCGTACTATTTTTGAGCAATCAAAATATAAGGGGCAGATGGATGATAAAGAATAATCTGCCAGAGCGTGTTTAAATATTATCTTTCTGACCGAAAAGGATAGATTTTTCAGATAGACAAGGCGTATTTTTTCAACGTAGCCGGCAGCTACGTTGAAAAAATACAACGCGGTATAGCTGAAAAAGCTGCCTTTGGAGGTCGAATTATAATTTTTAAAGACGCTCTCAACAACCGTTTAAAATTTAAAATCCTCATTGTCAGATAGAGGATACTTACTATGGCAAAAAGACACCGAAGCTTTGGAGAAGAGGCTTCAGAAAAAGACAAGAAAAAAGTCAGTAAAGAGGGCTTTAAAAAAGCCCTGAAAGTTTTCAGATTTACGTTACCTTATAAATGGACATTTGCGATAGGTTTCATTTTTTTGATACTTTCACAATTAACCTCCATGAGTATCCCGCTCTTAATGGGACAAATGGTCGGGGCTATTGTATCGCCTGATAAAACCACAAAATTGCCTATTGCCAATCCTGCCGGAGGCATGAACGCATTAGGCGATAAACTACAGAACGTTTTTCATTCAGCGCCCAATTTCTCATTAAATGAGGTAACATTCCTTTTTGTAGTTTTATTGATTCTTCAGGCAGCTTTCTCTTTTCTCAGGGTTTATACTTTTACAATGGTATCAGAGAAGTCGATGCGTGATTTGCGAAAAGAATTATATACCAAAATCATTACCCTACCCATTACTTTTTTTGAGAAAAGCCGTGTAGGTGAATTAATGAGCCGTATTACCTCAGATGTCTCACAATTACAGGATGTGCTGTCTATTACATTAGCCGAATTGTTCCGTCAGGTATTTACTTTGGTAGGAGGGGTTTTATTGATTACGCTTATATCAGGCAAACTTACCCTGTTTATGCTGTCTACTTTCCCGTTCCTGGTAGTCGCCGCTATTGTGTTCGGAAGATTTATCAGAAAAAACTCTAAGAAAGTACAGGACGAACTAGCCAAAACCAATATTATAGTAGAAGAAACACTTCAATCAGTAAACGTAGTAAAAGCTTTTACTAACGAGCGCTATGAGGTAAATCGTTATACAACGTCCATTCAAAGGGTTGTCGATTATGCCTTAAAAGCGGCTACTTTCAGAGGTGGCTTTATATCTTTTATCATTTTTGTATTGTTTGGGGGTGTGGTAGGTGTAGTATGGTATGGGGGGAATCTGGTATTGAACGGTGAGCTGGATTTCAAAGACCTTTTCACTTTTATTATTTATACAGGCTTCATCGGTGGTTCAGTCGGTGGATTAGGCGATATGTATGCACAGATACAAAAAACCATCGGCTCTTCTGAAAGAGTATTAGAGATTCTGGACGAAAAATCTGAAGTAGATGTTAACCGCCCATTGGAATTCAGGAAAACACAAGGCAATATTTCGTTTGAAAACGTAGGTTTTGTATATCCGTCAAGAAGCGACATGACTGTACTGAAGGATGTTTCTATTACTATTAAGGCAGGAGAAAAAATCGCCCTGGTAGGGCAAAGTGGTGCAGGGAAATCGACACTTGTGCAATTGTTGATGAAACTTTATCCGGTCACGAAAGGAAAGATTGTGATTGATGGAATAAACATCGCTGATCAGGACGTAACCGAATTAAGAAGTAATATTGCCATAGTGCCGCAGGAAGTAATGCTTTTTGGCGGAACCATTTTCGAAAACATTGCTTATGGAAAACCCGGTTCTACTGAAGCCGAAGTTTTTGAAGCAGCCAGAAAAGCCAATGCCTTTGATTTCATTAGTTCTTTCCCTGAGAAATTTGAGACGATTGTAGGCGAAAGAGGGGTGAAATTATCAGGCGGACAAAGGCAAAGGGTGGCTATTGCACGTGCCATTCTAAAAGACCCAGCTATTCTGCTTCTCGACGAAGCCACAAGCGCGCTGGATTCTGAATCAGAAAAACTGGTACAGGATGCTCTGGATGAATTAATGAAAAACCGTACGACCATTATTATAGCGCATCGTCTGGCGACTATCCGTAATGTAGATACTATTTACGTATTGAAAGACGGCGAAATCACAGAGTCGGGCTCACACGATGAATTGATTCTGAAAGAAGAAGGAATTTATGCAAATTTGGTTAAATTACAGTTTGATAACGTAAATTTGCTGGTAGAATAACAAGCATCTGAAATGCTATCTGTTTACAAACGGTTTTAAGTGAGTAGGTAGGGTAATCCCCATTTCTTTGCTTTTCATGAATTTATAAATTCAGAAATCATGAATCTCTCTAAAAATACACTGAAAGAATTCGACTTGCGCCACACGGGCTGTCGGGAAGATATATTGCAATCGTTTCAATCATATAGCCATGCGCTTTCGCATGGAGATCTGGAAAATCTGTTTGGCGAACGCTTCGACAGAGTAACGATTTATCGTACCCTGAAGACTTTTGTCGAAAAGGGCATCATTCATAAGGTTCTGGACGATGAAGGCGGCACTAAATATGCCCTTTGCCGCTCAACCGAATGCCACCACGATGAACACCATCATGACCATGTGCATTTCAAATGCCTTACTTGTGGAAATACCACTTGTATTGAAAGTGTGCATATTCCGAAAGTAAATTTACCCGAAGGTTATAAACTGGCAGATATTAATATGTTGATGCAAGGTACCTGTCCTAACTGCAAAGCATAAGAGCTTGTTTAAAAATTATGATTCGACCTGCAAAGCCCATCTTTTTCAGCTATACTGCGTTACATTTTTTCGATCGCGCGGCGAACCGTGTAGCTGCTGGCTACATCTGCAAAATGTGCCTTGTCTAGCTAAAAAATCTGAACTTTTAGGTCAGAATAACAAAATTTAAACATGCTCTAAATTTTATCATTCTTATAACCTGTTATTTTGAGTTTCTTCTACTCATAGTTATTAATGTCTTATAAAACCAAGCTTATAATTGCACTCGGACTCGTATATGTGGTCTGGGGTTCTACTTTTTTAGGTATGAAGTACGCCATTGAGGTGCTTCCGCCTATGATGGTTTCCTGTTTACGGTTTCTGACAGGCGGAGTCCTGCTTTTTATATTTACATTATGGAAAGGGTACGGAATACCGCCCATGTCTCAGGTACGTGGTGCCGCATTGGTAGGTATTATGCTGAGTGGCATAGGCAATTGCACAGTAGCTTTTGCTTTGCGCTTTATGCCCTCGGGGCTGGTTGCACTATTGGTAGCCACCCTACCCGCATGGATGATTATGCTCGACTTCTGGTTTTTCAGTAAAACCAAACCAACCATGATTGGCATGATTGGGCTTATTGTAGGCTTATTCGGTATGGTCTATCTATTAGACCCCATGAATCCGGCGCATACTGATAATCGGGAAGTAGCTGTTTTCCCCGCCTTACTGGTTTTTGCAGGTTCTGTTGCCTGGGCTTATGGTTCGCTCAAATCTCCGTATTTATCAATGCCCAGACCTATTCAATCTACTGCGATACAGATGATTGCCGGAGGAACATTCTCTCTAATAATGAGTCTGGTATTTGAAAATAATCACCTGCAGGCCTTTCGGGCTATGACCCTGGAGACTTATATGGCAGTACTCTATTTAATTATAGTGGGTTCTTACATAGGCTATAGTGCCTACCTATGGCTGATTAATAATGCACCGCCACAGGTAACAGCTACCTATGCCTATATCAATCCGGTAGTGGCTTTCTTCCTTGGCTGGATTTTCAAAGGAGAGTTATTGACTACCCGCTCACTGATTGCGTCGGCTATTGTACTGATAGGTGTGATACTAATGACAGTAGGCAGGAGAAAACCAGCTTCCGCTACTAGTCCCGTAGAATAATTATGTCGTAAACTTATCCAACTGCTTTACCAACACATCAAAATCTTTCGGATAAGGCGCTTCTATTTTTACCACCTCGCCATCTAACAGCCGAAAGGTAAGTGAATGCGCATGCAATGCCACCCTTTTAATCAAGGGCAATTCTTCTGTTCCTTTTTTAAGGTTAAACTTTTTGCTTTTCAGTTGCGACAAAAGAATATCGTCTCCGCCATAAGTAGGGTCACATACAATTGGGGCTTTCAGGCATTGCAAGTGTACACGTATCTGGTGCATACGTCCGGTAATCGGAATACATTCTACTAAAGTATGGTAACGATAAGCTCTCATTGTAAAGAAAATTGTCTCGGCTATTTTACCTTTCTCGCGGTCAATTCTCACAGCAGTTCCATCTTTCAATTGTGCAATAGGTAAGAATACCGATACGCTGTCAAAATCATGCACACCATTCACAACTGCGTGATACCGTTTGGTTACCTCCCGGCTTTCAAACTGCATGGCGAGGTTTCTGTAAGCAGCCGGATTTTTGGCAATAGCCAGAACACCCGATGTTTCTTTGTCCAGACGGTGGCACAATTGTGCATCGTCCGAATAGGCTTTGGCTAAACGCAGGATACTCTGATGTTTGTCTTGTGTGCGTTCGTCAAGACTTGATAAATAAGGCGGTTTATTGATAACTATATAATCGTTGTTTTCAAAGATGATTATATCTTCAAAAACAACGGGCTTAAGTGTAGTTTTTATTTTTGGTGTTTCTTCCTGAAACTCAAACTCGTAATCCATGTTGCTACTGGTATAATGAAATTTTCTACAAATTTAGCCTTTATATTTTAAAAACAGAGAAAACAAAGATGCTGAACCATTTCAGAGCTTGTTTAATCTCCTATGTTCTGAGCCTTCTTCAGTTTTTATTAATACTCATTGTATGTTTCAGCGGTTTAGTGTCCTGATAAATTATTGCATTGTTTCTAAAAGCAAATTTAATGTATGCATATTACTGAAAATACGACAAATGCCGTATTGTTAAGGCATGTACAAGGTAATAATTTTGAGAGAATATTTAAACTGACAATACTCTTATGAAAAGAAATGTTTATTCTCTGTTAACACTACTATTAACGGTATTACTCTTTAATGCCTGCAAGGGTCCTGCCGGAGACCCGGGGCCAGCCGGAACACAAGGAGCTAAAGGTGATACCGGACCCAAAGGCGACCAAGGTTCAGTAAATATTATTTCTACGGCTTGGATTCCTGTTACTAAACAACAAATAATAGCAAGATATGATGCCACGGGCTTAATTAGTGGCTCCAGTTTTACTGGTGGTGGGATTGAAAAACTATCACAGAAAATTTTAGATGATGGTATTATTTTGGTTTACAATCGCGAAACCAGTGATAAACAATCTGTTAACTCTGTTCCTTTTACGCTTGATTTGAATTTTATGGAACCGGGTCTTCAATTAAGCTATTATTTTGAAGCCAAACCTAAAGAGGTGGGTTGTTTTATACAGTTTTCTAAAAATCCAAAAGATATTAACTCAATTTTTACAGATGAAGAATACCGTTTCATATTTATCCCCGGCCCAAGTGGAGCCCGTCTGAAGAATATTGATTTAAAAGACTATGCCGCCGTGAAAAAAGCTTTTAATCTTCAGGATTAATAGCACTATTCATTCTCTCGTTCAATTGCTGTAAGAATTTTAATCATACAGGATAAGTATCTGGTTTTAGAGCATGTTTAAAAATTATAGTTCGACCTACGAAGGCATCCGCGCGGCGTCCGCTTTTTCAGCTATACTGCGTTGCATTTTTTCGATGTAGCTACTGGCTACATCTGCAAAATGCGCCTTGTCTAGCTAAAAAATCTGTCCTTCTCGGTCAGAAAAACAAAATTTAAACATGCTCTTAGTTAAGACCAGATATTTTATCCTGTTTTTCATTCGCTACCGGTAGTTTAAACGTAAACCGAGTTCCTTTATCAATTTTGCTCGTAACGCTTATTTTAGAATGATGCGCATTGAGAATATGCTTTACAATGGCGAGGCCTAAACCTGTACCGCCTGTCTCACGCGAACGGCTTTTATCTATACGGTAGAAACGCTCAAAGATTCGTGACAGATGCTCAGGCGCTATACCGGGGCCGTCGTCTTCTATCGAAACCTGAAAGTATTTTTTTTCCTCTTCAATCTCTACTATTATTTTACCGTTCTCTCTTCCGTATTTGATAGCATTCTCTACCAGATTGGTAATTACCTGCGAAATCCGCTGTTTATCGGCTGTTACCCATGCAGAGTGTAAGTCTTTTGGCTTGATTTTTAGTGTTACACCTCTTGTTTTAGCCTTTGATTCTAATTGCTCAAAGATTTCTTCAGTAATATGTTTGAGGTCGGCTTTTTCGAAGTGCATCTTCAAGTCACCTTTTTCTACCTGAGATAAGGTAACTAAATCTCTTACCAGGGCATCGAGGCCATCAAGGCTTTTGGCTGCTTTGTTCAGGAATCTATCAAGAATCACAGGGTCTTCTTTGGCACCGTCTATCAGGGTATGAACAAAACCTTGTGCAGCAAAAATCGGAGTTTTTAATTCGTGCGATACATCAGCAAGAAATTCCCGCCTGAACAGCTCCATTTTTTTCAGTTCGTCAATTTCCTGCTGTTTACGGGTAACATAGGTTGAAATTTCGGAATTCAGTTTTTTGATGGGATTCACACTTCTGATCAATGTTTTGCGCGAAATATCAAAATCACGGATTTTCAGTTTCTGGATGGTTTTGTAAATCTGTTCTACCTCCCTGAATACGAGTATATCAATGGTATAAAATACAAAAAAGAAAGTGGCAAAAAAAGAAGATACACCTACTACAAACAACATAGCAGCACTCACATTAGGCACAAAGCTCAGGAATACAATGGAAACAGTCGTAATCAATACGGCGAGAAAAAATGCAATAATACGGGGGCTAAACGACATTCTGAGTGAATGGTTAAACTATCAGTTGCTGCTTTGAACACAATTTGTACAAAGTTAACTGATAATTATAAATACAGAAGATAATTACTCGTCTGTAAACATATATCCTACGCCTTTCAGGGTTTTGATATAATTTTCGCCTACTTTTTCACGTACTTTTCGGATATGAACATCGATGGTACGCTCCACAACGAAAATATCAACTCCCCAGATTTTCTGAAGAATTTCATCGCGGCTGAATACTTTGTTAGGATACTGCGCTAAGAAGAAAAGTAATTCGAATTCCTTTTTGGGTAATACGATGGTAGAACCATCAGGTTTTGTAACAGTATAATTCTGACGATTGATATTCAGGCCTGCTACTTCTAATGTATCACTCGTATCTGATTTCTGTGCTTCACGACGGAAAAATGCATTGATGCGGCTCATCAAGGCGCGGGGCTTAATAGGCTTGGTCAGATAATCGTCGGCACCTACTTCAAATGCGGCAATTTCAGAATATTCTTCAGAGCGGGCGGTCAGATACAAAATGTAGATACTTTTCATTTCGGGCATTGCCCGAAGCGTTCGCCCTACTTCGATACCATCCATATGTGGCATCATTATATCAAGAATAACTAAGTCAGGCAGAAATTCACGGGCAACTTCAATAGCTTTTTTGCCATCAGAGGCGGTGGCGACCTTATAACCCTCTTTTTCAAGGTTGTAGCTTAACAACTCCACAATATCAGCTTCATCATCAACTACTAAAACACGGTGAGCAGAACTCATAAAGGCGTTTTCAATTAGTGTGATGCAAAGTTATGATTAAAAAATCGTTAGGTGTGTTAAGCCAATGTTAAATCTTATCTAATGGTATTATAAACCCCTGATTAATAGCATTTTTACCTATAAATGGCAAATACCGTCTCCACGAAAAGCTATACCTAATCTATTTATAATCAGTCTCTTCTCTATCTTCTCTTATTTTCAATAATATGTAATATTTTTAGAAAATAGTTCAGGTTTTTTTTGCGTAATAAATCTAAAACCCCTACTTTTGCAGTCCGATTTTCAGAAGGTGTGTAAATACTTTATGAAGCGGCAGAAATCAGTCTTTATCTTGAAATCTCTTTTTAAGATGTCGCTTCCCCTGACAAAAGGCGAAATTTCTGAACCAAAATCAACGGAAATGATTGATAATGAGGCAGGAATGTGAGCCCTTCTTCAAGATTCAAGCAAATCTTTTTGTAAAATTCCTTAAAATCTGAAAGACAATGGCGAAAGACATCGCAGGATATGTGAAACTTCAGGTAAAAGGCGGTCAGGCTAATCCTTCACCACCAATTGGTCCGGCGTTGGGTTCTAAAGGCTTGAACATCATGGAATTCTGTAAACAATTCAACGCCCGTACACAAGACAAAATGGGTATGGTGTTGCCAGTGGTAATCACTTACTATACTGACAAATCGTTTGAATTTGCCATCAAAACTCCACCCGCTGCTATCATGCTGTTAGAAGCAATTAAGGTTAAGACAGGTTCAGACCAACCTAATCGTAAGAAAGTTGGTTCGGTAACTTGGGATCAGGTAAAAACTATTGCCGAAACCAAAATGCCAGACTTGAATTGCTTTACTATTGAATCAGCAATGAAGATGATTGCCGGTACTGCTCAAAACATGGGTATTACTATCTCAGGCAACGCACCGTTTTAAAAAACGCTGAATGATTTTATCATTCACTATTTATTCATGGGAGTTATGCCCGGCATAACGCTATAACCAAAAACAAGCAAATGGCAAAATTGACCAAAAAAAGAAAGGAAGCAATGTCGAAGTATGATGCTTCAAAAGCTTATTCTCTAAAAGATGCGGCAGATGTTTTGAAGCAAATTGCATACACTAAATTCGACTCTTCGGTAGATGTTCACGTTCGTTTAGGTGTTGACCCTCGTAAGGCTGACCAAATGGTACGTGGTGTGGTAGCATTACCACACGGAACCGGTAAAACTGTTCGTGTTTTAGTATTGTGTACACCTGATAAAGAAGCTGATGCAAAAGCTGCTGGCGCTGATTTCGTAGGTTTAGACGAATACATCCAAAAAATCGAACAAGGTTGGACCGACATCGACGTAATCATCACGATGCCAACTGTTATGGCTAAACTTGGTAAGTTAGGTAAAATCCTCGGACCTCGCGGATTGATGCCAAACCCTAAGTCTGGTACTGTAACGCTCGACGTAGCAACAGCAGTAAAAGAAGTGAAAGCTGGTAAAATCGACTTTAAAGTTGATAAAACCGGTATCATTCACGCTTCCATCGGTAAGGTTTCCTTCTCACCTGAGAAATTAGCAGAAAATGCTACAGAATTGATTCAAACTTTGTTGAAATTGAAACCATCTTCAGCTAAAGGTACTTATGTGAAAAGCATATCACTTGCAAGCACAATGGGACCTGGTATTCAAATCGACAGAACCACCATTAATGGATTGTAATCATGACAAAAGAAGAAAAAGGAGCAATGATTGAAGAGCTTGCAGAGAAATTTGCAGCTACGCCTTACTTCTATATCACCGATGCGAGCGGATTGAACGTTGCTAAAACCAATGAATTACGTCGTTTGTGTTTCGAGCGTGGTATCGAATATCGTGTAGTGAAAAATACACTTATCAGCAAAGCTCTTGAAAGATTAGATACCGATTATTCGTCGTTTGACGGAACAGTTCTTAAAGGTTTTTCAGGTGTGATGTTCCACGATGAGTCGGGCAAAGTAGCTGCAAAATTGATTAAAGACTTCCTGAAAGCTAATAAAAACAGCATCACTTTAAAAGGTGCTTCAGTTGATACCGCTTTGTTCATCGGCCACGACCAATTGGATACGTTGCTGAACCTGAAATCAAAGCAGGAATTGATTGGCGAAGTTATCGGTTTGTTGCAATCACCTGCCAAAAATGTTATTTCTGGCTTGCAAAGTGGTGGCAACAAATTGGCTGGTATTCTCAAGACTTTGTCGGAAAGAGACGCAGCCTAATCCGTTTACAGTTTGTAGCCTTCAATGGCTATATGCGGTAAACACCCATCAGTCACACTGGCTGATTATTCATTAAAATTATTTATCAAAAAAAAGTATTAACTTTTAAATTCTATACAAAAATGGCAGATTTGAAAGCGTTTGCAGAACAATTAGTAAATTTGACTGTAAAAGAAGTAAACGAATTAGCACAAATATTGAAAGACGAGTATGGCATCGAGCCTGCAGCTGCTGCTCCAGTAATGGTAGCTAGCACTGGCGGTGGCGAAGCTGCTGAAGCTCCAGTAGAAAAAACATCTTTCGACGTAATATTGAAAGGCGCTGGTCCTAACAAACTTCAAGTTGTGAAGTTAGTAAAAGACCTAACTGGTCTTGGCTTGAAAGAAGCTAAAGATCTAGTTGATACAGCTCCTAAAGCATTGAAAGAAGGTGTTGCTAAAGACGAAGCTGAAGGTTTGAAAAAATCTTTAGAAGAAGCTGGTGCAGAAGTAGAAGTAAAATAATTTTACTGATACCATCTCAGAACAAAGCCCGAAAGCAACCTTTCGGGCTTTTGTTTACCCCCGCCCCCTAAAGGGGAGTTACTTTGACTACGATTTTTTGATATTTATACCCTATACTCACCTTTTACATTTTAAATTTCTCGGTTTTACATTTTTCGGTTTGCAGCTTCTTTTCTCCATTTATCATTCCAAACCGCGAACTGGAAGTTCGCCCCACATTTTCCTTTCTCCATTTTCCCGCGGCGTCCGCTTGCTCCTTTCCCCCCTTAAAAAACCTTCCTCCCAGAAGCAACATTTCAAATAATATTTTGTACTTTTCTGCCAGATTTGTATAGACAAGTTGTACAATAAAACAAAACTATTTCAAACCTCTATTTACCTATGAAAAACTCAAATCAGAACAAATCTTCACGGCGTAATTTTATTAAGAGTGCAACCTTAGCTTCCGCAGGTTTCATGATTGTGCCTCGCCATATATTAGGTAAGGGCTTTACTGCTCCAAGCGATAAACTCAATATAGCGGCTGTGGGTTGTGGTGGCAAAGCAGAAGTTAATATTCCGTTTGCTTATAATAAAGGTTCAGATAATATTGTAGCGCTATGTGATGTAGATGACCGGATGGCCAAAAGATTCCGTACGCAGTTTCCGAGCGCTCCTTATTATAAAGATTATCGCCAGATGCTTGAAAAAGAAGCAAAAAACATTGATGCGGTAATTGTAACTACCCCCGACCACATGCACTATCCGATAGCTATGACAGCTATGCAACTGGGTAAGCATGTGTATGTAGAAAAACCATTGACACACGATATATGGGAGGCTCGCCAGTTAACCGAGGCCGCTAAAAGACTTAAATTAGTTACCCAAATGGGCAACCAGGGTAGTAGTGGTAAAGGAACCCGTATAACCGAAGCCATTATTCAGAATGGTATGATTGGCGATGTGCATACGGTAGAGGTCTGGACAAACCGCCCTGTTTGGCCACAAGGGGTGCAATCACCTAAAGATAAAGGAATCAATCAACCTATTCCGAGTGAAGTTAACTGGGACTTATGGTTAGGAACGGCTCCTATGCGTGATTACCACGAAGCCTATATGCCATTCCGCTGGCGTGGATACTGGGATTTTGGCACAGGCGCACTGGGCGATATGGGTTGTCACTTCATTGATGTTCCTTTCCGTGCCTTGAAATTAGGCTCCCCTACTTCGGTAGAATGTTCGGTAGGACAAGTCTATGCTGATTTCTTTAAGGAAGCACATTTTGATGATGTTTGTCCTCCATCAGCAGCTATCCACCTTAAATTTCCGAATCCTAAGGGTAAGCAATTCAAAGAATTAAGCTTAAACTGGTATGATGGCGGTATTCGTCCGCAACTGCCGGATGGTTGTGATTATGATAA
Source organism: Cyanobium sp. NIES-981 (assembly GCA_943368815.1). Taxonomy (GTDB): domain Bacteria; phylum Bacteroidota; class Bacteroidia; order Cytophagales; family Spirosomataceae; genus Emticicia. The sequence goes on along the minus strand of CALRLS020000025.1, from coordinate 687 downwards.
AGTATTTACGAGCATCGATGGAGGTTTATTGTTTATAGGCAGCAAGGGGATTATAGCAACAGAACTTTTCGGTAATAATCCTAAGTTCTTCCCTGAATCTAAATTCCTGAACGTAAAGATACCTGCGCCTAAACGTCCTTTAGTTGAAGGTGATACCGAAGGACATCAACAACAATGGGTAAAAGCCTGTAAAGCAGGTTATGGCGCTTATACCAGCTCATCGTTCGACCAATCAGGTCCATTGACAGAAACCGTTCTGATGGGTAATCTGGCCGTTCGTTCATTCTTATTGCGCGATGCCAAAAACAATTACATCGGTCGTAAAAAACTTCTATGGGATGGTCCTAATATGAAAATAACCAATTTCGACCAGGCTAATGCTTTCGTAAAAAGAGAGTACCGCGCCGGAGGTTGGATATAATCAATAGCTTAGAAACAGGAAAAGGGCTTCATGACGGAGCCCTTTTTTTGTTTCTAAGCTATACTTATACAATAAAATAGTATTTTCGCTTCCTTTATACGTTATACGGTGGCTATGGCATGGGTTTTTTACCCGTTATTTAATATATAAGCCAAAAATCAGACAAAATGAATAAACTAATGAAACATTTGAGTATTCTTCTATTGGCACTGTCAATGGCATGTACAAGCCCGAATAATACTTATTCCACAATAGACACCACTGTT
>CALRLS020000024.1:0-21432 GCA_943368815.1 Cyanobium sp. NIES-981 | reverse complement strand
AGGATGTTCCGGCCGCATAATAGGTATCACCTACCCGGATAACCGAAGGGTCGGCAAAGTCTCCGGCAATTACAGGATTTCGATAAGTATTAACCGGGCCGCGATTCAGCTTTTGGGCAAATGCATTTGAGGTAAGAATGAATGTCAGGACAAAAAGAATGGATTTTAATCGCATAGGTGTATAGGGTGAATTTGTAACGAAGAAAAGGAATTATTTTGAGATTAGAAACTGTCATGGCTAATATTATAGGTTTGGCAGAATCTTACGAAGCACGATTTGGAAAATCGTGCTACAATTACAACCCAAACCATACTATCAAAGTCATAGCTGTGAATTAAATGAGAATATGAGAAAAGTATTGATTGTTGTTTGCTGTTTGATGAATTATGTGGCTGCCGCACAGGAACAAATAACCAGGTTTGAGAATAGAGGCTTTGAAACGCCTAATACTGTTCAGAAATTAGATACCATTAACGGGAAATTAATATTTTTCATTAATCATCAGGACAAGGATGGGAGTAAATTGTGGGTAACAGACGGAAAGCCTGAAAATACACATTTGCTATTAGATGAAGAAGGCAATGCTTTAAGCGGTACTCCCTGGACAGCCAAAGCTTACGGGTATCTCTATATGAGTTTTCCATATGACAATACTGGTCTGTATCGTACAAAGGGGGTTTTTCTGGAAAAGATTAGTCCCAAACCTCGTGGCTTCTCATCATTTAATCATTTTAATGGTAAATTACTGACCTCGCTTGGCGATGTCGTAGATACTGATACTATCAGGTATGTATACTCTTCTTTAAACTGGCTTAATGTTGATAATACTATTACCCGTCTGGCAGGTAATGTATTAGCATATGACATCATTGATTCTACTCTTCATTATATCACCAAGGATTACAAGACAGGAAATTTCGAACTGTGCAAAATAGATAAGAAAGGCCTTATTACGTGCAATTTAATTCAAACAAAGGGAGAGAAAATTAATATTGAATCATTCAGGTATTTTTCTGAGAAGGGACATGATTTCTATTTTTTTGATACCATCAATGGTAGAAAAATGGTTTTTAAACCACAGGATACTAATGAAGCCGTTTCACTTATAGATTGGGGAGATTATCGAGATTTTCCACTTACGGCGACTGATACTTCAGGGCAATTGTATTTTCTGAAAAATTCGGGTCAGTTAAAATTATTCACCCTGAAAAATAATGGCAATTTGGAGGAGATATGGTTGATTCCACTGGAAATTATACAGCAGGAATTCACTAGTATTTACGACAAACAAGTAGGATACGGAGATTTTCAAATAATAGATAATAAGCTTGCTTTTACGTCCCGTGCCGGAGATGGCGGGTATTACAAATTATTTCTAAATGTATATGACCCGGAAAAAGTTATAAACAAGCGCAGCAAGAATATATTACCACAAATAAGCCCGACTTATTTAGGAATAAAATTCAGTCAGATAGATACTGATATTTATAGCATCGATAATTCAGCAGGAACAAGGTTTACCTACAATTTCAGTACAGACAGCCTAACAAATATTGAAAAATATCCGTTTAAATTCCCTTACCAAAAAGACACCTTAGTCACTATTAATCATGAAACGCTTCTCCTGAAAAACAATATCTATAACATCACAAATGGTATTAAAACTCCCTTGCTGCCTACAAGAGAAATATTCTACCAATATGATAATCATTATTTTACGTATAAGAATTTAGGGGACAGGATGATTTTCCTGAAATATAATCCACTTAGCAGACATAGCGAAATCTGGACAAGCAGGGGTGAAAAGGATGACATACAATTGATTGCTGACATCGAAGATAATAGCAGTTATATTTATACTTATAACGAAAACAACCTGCTGCAAATGAATGACAGACTGTATTTCTATACCAAAACCAATGAAGACAGGATAGTATTTTATGAAATTGACGGTACCAGAGAAGGAACAAGAAAAGTGTATGAAACTACCGACCCATCAGGTGTAGAAGCTTATCAGACAAAGATTAACGATGAATTTATTGTTTTCGGAATGAGAGGCACCGAATCTATTGGAAAAATACTGGTATTAGAAAATGATAATGCGAGACTTATCAGTTTTCCTTTACGACAATATTATGAAGTCTTACTTAGCAATAATGAGGTCTATATTTTGTGTTGGAAGGATACTTTTAAGGAATTATACAAGGTGATAGGTAATGAAGCACAGCTGATAGATTCTTCTATCGAACAGGTGAGCATCTATCAGGACTATATGCTTTATTCAAAGAATGTTGACTCTCAGGGAGACATATATGCTTTGTTTACAGTTGATAAGGCCAATAAACCAGTAAGATTTGTCGCTCACAATATTAGTACCTATAGCATTGTCGGCAGCAGATTGATATATGCCTATAGAATAAATCAGGGTTTAGTCACTTCTATTTTCGATTTAGATGCCGCTAAACTTGAAATTGATAAGATGATAGGAGTTTACGATGATGCACGGATATATCTGAATAATACACTGATAATGGTACGAAGTACACAAGCTTTATTTATTAAAGGAACTAATGTAAAGGTTTTTGAAATCGGTTTTCCGGCCAGACATGGCCTTGCCGAGTTTGCCGGAGGCGTGTTGTTCATAGGTGAAAGAGATATTCTATATTATGATATGGCTACCGGTAAATCAGAAAGAGTACTCAGAAACAAAGCTTATAATGTTGATGCCTTTAAGAGAGGAGTATTAAAAGAAAGTTCGTATTTCCTGATTCAGTTATACAATGCAGACTACTCTTATCAATGGGCCTATTGGGCGCTCAGTGAAAAGCAGCTGAATTATCTGAATGATACAATCTCTTCGTTTACGTCTGTGAATCCTGTCTGGGCTATTTCTGCGACAAATAATAATTTTATTAAGACTTATTGGCACTACAATGGCTGGCACCTGTTAAAAAAATATCCATTTCAGTTATCTACGACTTATACTAACATTTTGGAGGGAAATGGCTCAGCTTTCGCATTTTTTAAAACTAAAGAAAAAGGAAATGAACTATATCAGTTTGGCCCGGATAGCCTGATAGCTTTTCCTGAAATTGTGAAAGGGGCTGAAGGGATGGAGGAAAAGCATTTGTTTGTGTTTAATAAACAAATCTATGTGTATGGTTTTACTTATACTCATGGCTGGCAGGTCTGGAAAATGGGGGAGTCGAAAGTGATTATTACCGGCACAGAACCAACAGACGAGCCAAAGTATGATATTTTTGTTATTTACCCCAACCCCACACAAGACCTGCTCTATGTTAAAACTGAAAAGGCTTTGCCTTATAGGTTAATCAATACCAGAGGGCAGGTATTATTCTCCGGAAATCTGAACCCTCAACAGGGAATTGATATAAGGCAATTGCCACATGGGGTGTATCTGGTTCAGGTCTTAGATCGGGGGAAGGTGTTTGTCGGGAAGATTGTAAAAGAATAATTTTTTCTGTGGCGACTAATCGTAGCGTACTAATTCGATAACACATTCTACATTCAAATCACACAGACAGACGATTTGAAAAGCAAACCGTCTATCATCCTAATAAAAACGTCCACCAACGTACGCGCATTCGTCCGAAATCGGACAATAAAAACCTTCAAACAGCCTCAAATTCGCTTAAATGACCACTTTTGGCACATGGAATAGTATTTGCTATACAAATGTGGAGGATATAAAATTCAATCATAATTCTATGAAAGGAAATCAATTAGGAGAATTTGAAGAACTGGTATTATTGACTATTGCCCTGCTCTATGACGATGCCTATAGTGTGGCAGTGGTAGAAGAACTGAGCAAGCGACTGGAGCGACCGATGAGCCTGGGAGCGGTGCACCGTACCATGCAACGCCTGGAAGAAAAGGAGTTAGTGCGCTCTAAATTTGGCGAGGCATCTGCCGAAAGGGGAGGACGAAGAAAACGCCTTTTTACAGTGACCAACCTCGGTGCAGAGGCATTGCAGGAAGCGCGCCAGATTCGCAACGATTTATGGGCAGGAATCCCGAGAATTGCACTGGGAGGGGGCATACAATGAAAGATTCACCCCGACCATATCGCTGGGCTGAACGCCTGTTCAGCCGGATTGCCGCCCCGCATCTTCGAGAAGAATTGCTGGGAGATTTAGACGAGTTTTTTTATAAACGCAGTGAGCGGTATGGCTTCAGAATTGCCAGACTGCTGTATCTGCTCGACATAATTTTATTGCTGCACCCGCGTTTGTGGCGGCGGCAGAAAGATGCTCATTCATTAGCTATTACTCAATCATCTTTTATCCTACACCCCGATATGTTACGCAACTATTTCAAAATCGCCTTTCGTAACCTGTTCAAAAACAAGGTTTACTCCTTCATCAATATCAGCGGTCTGGCCGTTGGTATGGCTTGTGCTCTGGCTATCAGCCTGTATGTATATGACGAATTCAGCTACGACCGTTTCCATGCCAATGCACCGAATCTCTATCGGGTAGTAGAAAAACAGAATCAGGCCGGAACATTGTATGATATTGCTTCATCGCCGGGCATTATGTCTCCGGCGCTTAAAGCCGAATTCGGAGAGATTCAGGAATATTGCCGATTTGACCGTTACTGGGGTGTTTTCAAACACGACTCTACCACCATTGAGCAGGAAGGTATGCTTGCAGTAGATAATTCTTTTTTCAGTATGTTCAATTTTCCGCTTGTACGCGGCAATGCGAAGACGGCACTTTTAGCTCCTGATGAAGTTGTTATCAGTGAGCGAATTGCAGAGCGATTTTTTGGAACTGACTGGGAGAAATCAACAAATTTGCTAGGAAAGGCTTTTCAGTTCAATGGTCAGACATTCACTCTTGCCGGGGTGGCGCAGAATCCACCGCATAATTCTCATATTCAGTTTGATATTCTGTTTTCTTTTGGTTTTACGATGCAAAATCCGGATCAGTATAAGTGGAATAATGACAGCCATTTTAATTATTTACTATTGAAGCCCGATACGGATATAGCTGCCCTGAATAAGAAAATATTTGGCTTCATGGCTAAATACCGCCCACAGGATAAACCAACTATCAGCCTGCAACCCATGCTGGATATTTACCTGAATCCTGATTTTGATTTTCATACTGACTGGCAAACAAAGGGTAGTAGGCAATACATCTGGATTTTTGTGGCCGTTGGCCTCATAGTATTATTGATTGCCTTGTTCAATTTCATGAACCTCTCTACAGCAAGAGCTATGAAACGGGCGCAGGAAGTAGGGGTAAGAAAGGCTATTGGCGCTGTACGTATGCAGTTGGTCGTGCAGTTTCTGGGAGAGTCTTTGCTATTAACATTGCTAGCTGTAGTATTTGCCATTGGCTTATTGATTGTATTCCTGCCAATGCTGAATGATGTTGCTGCCAAATCTTTAACAATTCCGTACGCAGAACCGCTATTCTGGCTGTCGATAATGGGCTTTGCCTTGCTGATTAGTTTATTGGCAGGGCTATATCCTGCCTTTTATTTGTCAGGATTCCAACCCGTAAAAGTGCTGAAAGGTGTCTTTGATGTGCGTTCGGGTCAGTTATTCAGGCGTACACTTGTGGTAGGGCAATTTACTATGTCAGTCATCTTGGTAACAGGTGCTATTGTGATATACCGACAATTGATTTTTATGCAGAACAGAAACCTGGGCTTTGATAAATCGCAGTTATTATCTGCCTGGCTAAGACCGGAACTAAAAGCTAAAAGAGATTTAATGAAAGCTGATTTAGAACAGCAAAGCAGCATTGCGCAGGTAACGCTAACAACCGGAAGTCTTACAGATAATGGTAGTTCAACCTATGAATTTTCATGGGAAGGACAGGCAACAGACAAGGGATTTGTGATTACGCATAGCAATGTTGATCCTGAATTTTTAAAAACCACGGGTGTGAAACTGATTGCCGGAAGAAATTTTGATTCCAGCATTAAGTCGGATACTTCAGATGCCTATCTGATTAATGAAACGGCTGTTAAACGTATGCACTGGACACCCGAGCAGGCTTTGGGCAAAACCCTTACTTTCTGGGGTAAAAAAGGTAAGGTAATAGGGGTGGTAAAAGATTTTCATTTCCGACCTCTTACTGCATCTATCGAACCCTTTTTGTTTCGTTACTGGCCTGATACTTTCTATGGTAATTTTTTAATCAAAACCCGTCCGAATCAGACGCATGAAGCCATTACGGCAATCGAGCAGATTTACAAGAAATACCAAAGCATCATGCCACCTTATTATGAATTTGTAGATCAGTCTTTAGAAGAACTGTATCGTACCGAGCAACGGACAGGCAGGGTTGTCTTGTATTTTTCGGTGATAGCTATTTTTGTTTCGTGTCTTGGTTTATTTGGTCTGGTAACATTCACGGCCGAACAACGTACCAAAGAAATAGGCATCAGAAAGGTAATGGGGGCCAGTGTATCTAATATAGTGACCCTGATTTCGAAGGATTTTGTGCAATTAGTCTTGCTGGCCATTATTATAGCCTCACCAGTGGCCTGGTATCTGATGAACATGTGGCTGGCAGATTTTGCTTATAAAATCAGTATCGAATGGTGGTATTTTGCCTTATCGGGCATCATGGCCATAGGCATTGCCTTGTTGACAGTGAGTTTTAAAGCTGTTAAGGCGGCGGTGGCTAATCCTGTTAAGAGTTTGAGAAGTGAGTGATGAAATTGTCGAATTTCAATTGCAGAATGTCGATTTATAAATTCGACATTCGACAATTCACTTTGTTTGTAGTAATACGATTAAAAAAAATGCATTTCATAAAGTAGCATCGGTATTTTTCATAGCCAGGCAAATATAATGAAACCTTATTTCTTATTTATACTCATAAAATCTATGAAAGGTGAACAATCAGATGAATTCGACGAATTGGTATTGCATACTATTGACCTTATCTATGACGATGCCTATAGTATGGCAGGATTCACCGGAATAGCTTCAGGAGGGGGCATGCAATGAAAGATTCAAAACGACCATATCGCTGGGCTGAACGCCTGTTCAGCCGGATTGCCGCCCCGCATCTTCGAGAAGAATTGCTGGGAGATTTAGACGAGTTTTTTTATAAGCGCAGTGAGCAGTATGGTTATAGAGTTGCCAGACTGCTGTATCTGCTCGACTTAATTTTATTACTGCACCCGCGTTTGTGGCGGCGGCAGAAGGATTCGCACGCATTAGCTATTACTCAATCATCTTTTATCGTACACCCCGATATGTTACGCAACTATTTCAAAATCGCCTTTCGTAACCTGTTCAAAAACAAGGTTTACTCATTCATTAATATCAGTGGCCTGGCAGTTGGCATGGCCTGTTGTATGGCCATTTGCCTATATGTCTATGATGAAATCAGTTATGACCGTTTTCATGTTAATGCTCCAAATCTGTATAGAGTTGTTGAGAGACAAAATCAAGCCGGAACCATCTTTAATTTTGCCACATCGCCGGGTTTGCTATCTCCGGCATTGAAATCTGAATTTGCCGAAATTAAACAATTTTGCAGATTTAGCAGGCATAGAGGGGTTTTGCAGCACGATTCCACAATCATAGAGCCAAAGCCTATGCTTATGTTCGGGGTTGACAATTCTTTTTTCAGCATGTTCAATTTCTCTTTGGTTAGAGGTAATGTGAAACAGGCCTTACTGAGTCCTACCGACATCATCATTAGTGAACGCATGGCAGAGCGTTTCTTTGGCACCAACTGGCAGGCTTCTACAACGATATTAGGGCAAGCTTTTAAATTTAACAATCAGACTTTTACTTTGGTTGGAGTAGCCGGAAATCCTCCTCATAATTCGCATATCCAGTTTGATATTCTGTTTTCTTTTCTTTATACAGAGCAAAACAAGCAGCAATATATGTGGAATAATGATAGTCATTTTAACTATCTTTTGTTAGATCCCAACGCCGACGTGGCTGCAATGAATCATAAGATGCGTGAAATTATGGTAAAGCACCGGTCTGAGTATCCACCAAAAATCAGCCTGCAGCCTATGTTAGATATTTACTTAAATGAGGATTACAGGCTCAATACCGACTGGCCTACCAAAGGAAGCAGACAATATCTTTGGGTTTTTACGGCCGTCGGGCTGATTGTGTTATGTATAGCGCTCTTCAATTTCATGAATCTGTCTACAGCAAGAGCTATGAAGCGGGCGCAGGAAATCGGCGTGCGAAAAGCCATTGGCGCTTTACGTATACAATTGGTCGTTCAGTTTCTGGGCGAGTCATTATTACTCACTTTTCTAGCTGTTATATTTGCCATAGGCTTACTGATTCTGTGTCTGCCATTGTTAAACGATGTAGCATCTAAGTCATTGAGTATTCCTTATAGCGAACCTATTTTCTGGACCGGAATTGCAGGTTTTACTTTATTTATTAGTCTGATTGCCGGGCTTTATCCTGCTTTTTATCTGTCAGGATTCCAACCTGTAAAAGTGCTTAAAGGGGTATTTAATGTGCAGTCAGGCCAGTTGTTCCGCCGTACACTGGTAGTAGGGCAGTTTATGATGTCTGTTATGCTGGTAACAGGAGCTATTGTTATATACAAGCAAATAACTTTTATGCAGAATACCCATCTGGGCTTTGATAAATCACAATTACTGGCGGCATGGTTAAAACCCGAACTAAAAGGGAAAGTACGGCAGATTAAGGCAGAACTGGACCAACAAAGCAGTATTGTCAGTACAACACTATCAGCGGGTCATCTGGTTGATAGCCAGAGTGATACCCACGATTTTGCATGGGAAGGGCAAACACCGGGTGAGGGTATGGTGATTACGCATTATAATACAGACGATGATTTCCTGAAAACAACCGGAGTAAGACTGGTGGCCGGAAGAAATTTTGACTCTCGAATCATTACTGATACCACAGAGGCCTTTCTGATTAATGAAACCGCCGCCAAACGGATGCACTGGACACCTAAGCAGGCTATAGGCAAAACATTGACCTTTCGTGAAAAGAAAGGCAAGATAATAGGGGTGGTGAAAGACTTTCATTTCAGACCTCTTAAAGCATCTATAGAGCCGTTTCTGTTCAGGTATTGGCCACAAAACTCCTACAATAACATTCTGATAAAGACCCGACCAAATATGACGCACGAAGCCATAGCCGCACTGGAACAGGTATACAGGAAGTACAAGAGCATAATGCCTCCCTCTTATGAATTTGTTGATGAGTCATTAGAGAATCAATACCGTACAGAGCAAAGGACAGGTAGTGTGGTATTGTATTTTTCAATAATCGCCATCTTTGTTTCATGTCTTGGCTTGTTTGGTCTGGTAACTTTCACAGCCGAACAACGTACCAAAGAAATAGGCATCCGTAAGGTAATGGGGGCAACAGTAGCCAATATCGTAACCCTGATTTCGAAGGATTTTGTGCAATTAGTCTTGCTGGCCATTATTATAGCCTCACCAGTGGCCTGGTATCTGATGAACAAATGGCTGGCAGATTTTGCTTATAAAATCAGTATAGAATGGTGGTATTTTGCCTTATCAGGAATCATGGCGATAGGCATTGCCTTGTTGACAGTGAGTTTTAAAGCTGTTAAGGCTGCGGTGGCTAATCCTGTTAAGAGTTTGAGGAGTGAGTAGAATGTCGATTTTCGAACGGTCCGTCGCACGGTGCAGATTGTCAAGTGAAATAATGTCGATTTTCGAGCGGTCCGTCGCACGGTGCAGATTGTCAAGTGAAATAATGTCGATTTTCGAACGGTCCGTCGTACGGTGCAGATTGTCGAATTTGTGCTTAATTCGACAATCTGCAATTGAAATTCGACAATTACCTTTATTCAGAGCGTAAGCTCTTCACCGGGTTCATCAGTGCCGCTTTGATACTTTGAAAACTAACAGTTATTAATGCTACCGCAATAGCCAAAAGACCTGAAAGTGCAAATATCCACCATGTTAATTCAACACGATAGGCAAAATCTTTTAGCCATTGGCTCATGGCGTACCAGGCAATGGGCGTTACGATGAGTATGGCAAGGAGGATAAGTCTGATGAAATCTTTAGACAATAAGACGATAATACTTAAAACCGATGCACCTAAAACTTTGCGAACGCCAATTTCTTTAGTGCGTTGCTGAGCGGTAAACATGGCCAATCCAAAGAGTCCTAAACAAGAAATAACAATAGTAAGCGTAGCAAAAATTCTGATTAATTGTCCGTTACGTTGTTCTGACTGATAAGTTTTGTTGAATCGGTCGTTTAGAAAAGAGTAAGAAAACGGATTATCAGTATGCGCTTTCCATTTTTGTTCCAATGTATTCAATAAACCCGGTATATCGTTGGTACGTACTCTGATTGCCATTTGATAGGTATCAGCGCCATAATACATTACCAGAGGCGCAATTTGATTATGAATAGACTCAAAATGAAAATCCTTTACTACACCAATTATCGTATAAGTTCGCTTGCTTGACGGCTCTCCATTACCAATGGTTGACAATCGTTGACCTATTGGATTTTTAAAACCAAACTCTTTGGCAGCAGCCTCATTAATCAATACGGCGGCTGTATCTGCACGTATATTTTTTGAAAAATTACGACCTGCTGCGAGTCTGATACCTAAAGTAGGCAAATAATCATCATCAATGTCGTAGGTTTTATCCCGGTAAGTAACAGGATGGTCTGAACCATTTGCCAATTCAAACCCATCGGCACCGTCATTAGATGCTCCGGCAGGGATGTACCCCGCCATTGTAGCATTGGCCACCTGCGATAGTTGTTTGATTTCGTCTTTAAATGTATTTAATTGATTGTCCAAAACATAAGTATCGTGTAAAACCAATACCTGTTCTTTATCGAAACCTACTTTTTTGTTCTGAATAAAATTCAACTGGCGATAAACAACTATAGTGCCGATAATCATACCAATTGAAACTACAAACTGCGTGGTAACTAGAGTACTCCGTAACCAGCCACTTTTAAATCCGGCACTGATTTTACCTTTTAATACACTTACTGGTTTGAAAGCAGATAAGAAAAAAGCCGGGTAGCTGCCTGCCAATAAGCCGATAACCAGACAGGCAAGTATAATAAAGGGAAGCATCATTCCTTTTACTAATACACTCACCTCAAATGCCTTCCCTGATAGCTGATTAAAATATGGTAAGGCAAGTGCGACTATTGCGAGTGCAACCAGCAAAGACATGAAAGTAACCAGGACTGATTCACTCAGAAATTGTCCTATCAGTTGTCCTTGAACAGAACCCAGAACTTTGCGTATACCTACTTCTTTAGCCCTATTGGCAGAACCAGCAGTAGACAGATTCATGAAATTGATGCAGGCAATGAGCAAAATAAATAGGGCAATAGCCGAGAAAATATACACGTATTTAATATCGCTATTGGCTTCAATTTCACCATCTAAATGAGATTTCAGATGAATATCTGTGATGGGCTGAAAGTCGAAGTCGATTTTATCACCTCTTTTTCTGAATTCGGCTATGCTAACGCCCATAAATTCCTGAATTTCCGGCCCGATATATTTATCAACAATGGCAGGCATAGCCGTATTCAGTTTTTCAAGGCTATAGCCATCCCTAAGCACCACGTAGGTGAGAGCGCCACTGGATAGCCATTTTTCACGCATCTGTATGCCATTAAGAGAAGCAAACATTTCGTAGTGGAAGTGCGTATTAGAGGGCACATCTTGACAAACTCCGGTAATCCGATAAACATCTTTTTCTCCGAGAGTTAAGGTTTTTCCGATGGGGTCAGTATCACCAAAATATTTGGTAGCAATGGTTTCAGTAATTACCATCGTTTTTGGTTCCTTCAAAACAGTTTTAGGATTGCCTTTTAATAGTGGAATTGAGAATATTTCAAAGAAATTGGAGTCCGGAAAAATAACACGTTCTTCTTTAAAACTCTCATTGCCTTTTTTCACAATGAATGTTCCCTGAGAAAGCAACCTGGTAGTAGCCTCAATACCCGGAATTTCCCGGACTAATACCGGGCCTGCCGGGGCGCTCGCGTATGCACTCTTTATTTCTTTACCGGCCAGCATACCGTCGATAGTCATTCTATACATACGAGCGGCTTTGGTATGATATTTATCGTAGCTCAATTCGTGCTGAACAAACAAAATGATGAGTAGGCAGGAAGCTAAACCGATGGCCAGCCCCAGTATATTAATGGCAGTAAAAGCCTTGCGAAGCATCAGGTTGCGCCAGGCGATTTTCAGATAATTGCGTATCATGATGGGAGAGGGGGATATTGATTGATTATGATTATTTGATTGAAGTCTGAAAAAGAAAGGCGATAGATAATGAAACACCGCCCTCCAATATTCCTTGTTAGCCTGTCTTGTGCTAACCTGTTTTACTCGTTTATGATAAAACTCATGCAAATCACCCTGCACATCTTCTTTCAGATCGGGCGATAGAAACCATTCCAGAAGCCTGTCGGCCCAGCGCGGTGGTTTGGGTAAATTATTATCAGTCATTCCTTAAGCTCTTTACAGGATTCATCAATGCCGCTTTGATACTCTGGAAACTAACAGTTATTAATGCTACCGCAATAGCCAACAGACCTGATAGTGCAAATATCCACCAGCTTATTTCTACTCTGTAGGCAAAATCTTTTAGCCACTGGCTCATGGCATACCATGAGATTGGCGTTACGATGAGTATGGCAAGGAGAATAAGTCTGATGAAGTCCTTAGACAATAAGACGATAATACTCATAACCGAGGCACCTAAAACTTTACGTACGCCAATTTCTTTGGTGCGTTGCTGAGCTGTAAACATAGCCAGCCCAAACAGGCCGAGACAGGAAATGATAATAGTAAGTGTTGCAAAAATGCTGAAGAGTTTCCCGATACGTTGTTCTGACTGATAAGTTTTGTTGAAGCGGTCGTTTAAGAATGAATAGGCAAACGGATTGTCTGTCTGAGCCCTCCATTTTTGCTCTAGCAGCTCTAATAATTGAGGAATATCATTGGTACGTGTACGAATAGCTATCTGATAATTGTCTGCGCCGTAGAACATCACCAGCGGTGCAATACTTTGATGAATAGACTCGAAATGAAAGTCTTTTACCATGCCGACTACTGTATAGGTACGCTTGGTTGAGGGGTCCCCGTTACCTAATGTCGAAAGACGTTTTCCTAGTGGATTCTTCCAGCCGAATCTTTTGGCCGCAGATGCATTAATTAAGACTGCTGCGGTGTCTGACCGGAAATCTTTTGAAAAATTGCGCCCGGCTGTTAGTTTAATTCCTAAAGTTGCCAGATAATCTTCGTCAATGCCATAGGTTTTTTCCCGATAGGTTGCGTCATGGTTGGAGCCGTCTTCGAGCTTAAAACCATCACTACCGTTATTGGATAATCCTGCCGGAATATAGCCTGCCAAAGTAGCATTAGCAACCTGCGATAGCTTCTTTATTTCGTCTTTAAAGCTGTTCAATTGCTTGCCCAATACATAAGTATCCTGCAAAACAAGCACCTGCTCTTTATCAAAACCTAGTTTTTTATTCTGAATAAAATTCAACTGGCGGTACACCACTATTGTTCCGATAATCATACCAATCGAGACAACAAACTGTGTAGTAACCAATGTGCTGCGAAGCCAACTGCTTTTGAAACCAGCGCTGATTCTACCTTTCAACACACTCACAGGCCTGAAAGCTGACAAGAAAAAGGCTGGATAAATGCCGGCTAATAAACCTATAAACAGACAAGCCAGCATGATTGATGGAAGCATAAAGCCTTTTACCAGAACACTTAATGCGAAGTCTTTACCTGATAATTGATTAAAATAAGGAAGTGCCAGTACAACCATTACCAATGCCACCAATAATGCGATGAACGTAACCAGAACCGATTCGCTGAGAAACTGCCCGATTAACTGCCCTTGTACTGAGCCCAATACTTTACGGATACCCACTTCTTTTGCCCGATTGGCAGAGCCAGCCGTAGACAGGTTCATGAAATTAATGCAGGCAATCAGCAGGATGAATAAGGCAATAGCCGAGAAAATATAGATATATTTAATATCACTGTTGGCTTCAATCTCGCCCTCCAGATGAGAATGCAGGTGAATATCTGTAATGGGTTGAAAAGCAAAGCCCAGTTTATCTCCCTTCTTAATAAATTCAGCTAAGGTAATACCTAAAAACTCCTGGATTTCGGGTGCAATATACTTGTTGATGATGGCAGGCATAGCCGCATTCAGTTTTTCAATAGAGTAACCTTCACGAAGCAATACATAGGTATAGGCACCACTTGCCAGCCATTTGTCGCCCATGCTTATGCCATTGGCAGAGGCAAATATATTATAATGGAAGTGAGTATTAGACGGAACATCCTTGCATACCCCCGTTACCCGAAACTCCCCTCTTTCTCCCAGTTTCAGCGTTTTTCCGATGGGGTCACTATTGCCAAAATACTTTTCGGCGATTGTTTCTGTCACAACCAATGTTTTTGGTTCTTTTAAAACAGTTTCAGGATTACCTTTTAAAAGAGGAAAGGAAAATATTTCAAAGAAGTTGGAATCAGCAAAAATTACCTGTTCTTCCTTAAAACTTTCGTTGGCGTGTTTCACAATAAATGTTCCCTGATGATGCAGTCTGGTTGTAGCTTCAACCGCTGAAACTTCACGAGCCAGGACAGGCCCGGCGGGTGTACTCATTGGCGCAGTTTTTATTTCTTTTCCACTGATAGCGCCAATGATGTTCATCCTGAAAATCCGCTTCGCATTGGCATGATAGCCATCATAACTCAATTCGTGTTGAATGAACAGCACTATTAATAAACAGGTTGCCAGCCCGATAGCCAGCCCCAGTATATTGATGGCAGTAAAAGCCTTGCGAAGCATGAGGTTGCGCCAGGCGATTTTCAGATAATTACGTATCATGATGGGAGAGGGGGATATTGATTGATTATGATTATTCGATTGAAGTCTGAAAAAGAAAGGAGACAGATAATGAAACACCGCTCGCCAGTATTCTTTATCAGCCTGTCTTGTGTTTACCTGTTTTATTCGTTTATGATAAAACTCATGCAAATCACCCTGCACATCTTCTTTCAGATCGGGCGAAAGAAACCATTCCAGAAGCCTGTCGGCCCAGCGAGGTGGTTTGGGTAAATTATTCATAATAGCTTTTTCAGTTTTATTTAATGCTCAATTGCAGTTTCCCGTCAGGAATATCCTTCCAGAGATGCGTCCGCATATCCTGTATTTCCAGCAGGGCTTTACTTCCTGTTGCTGTCAGGGCAAAGAAGCGTTTGCGTCGGCCACCCCGCTCTGCAGTTGCACCACCCATTGATGAGGCGAGATAGCCTTTCTCTTCCAGGCGGTAGAGCGTAGCATGGACGGCACTCATGGTAATGGCACGCCCGGTTTGCTGTTGCAGACGCTCCCAGATCGTAACCCCATAGGCTTCTTCTGAACAGCCTGCAATGACCAGTAAAACTACTTCTTCAAACTCTCCTAAAAAGGTTCTTTTCATGAATTCAGGTCTTAAGAATGATTTGTTATAATAATAGAAAACAAATAGAATGCCAAATGTCGAAAAGTGCCTTTTAAGGCTTTAGAAGGGCTTTTTTTGAGTTTTATGTAATGAGGGAGTGTCCAAAAACGGACAGTTTTCAGTCCGTTTTTGGACGGAGAGGTTTTGTATTAAACATACTGGTTCAATATCTGAAGCCGAATGGAATATTATAGAAATGACACCGCAAAAATTAGATATTTAATCATAGCATAATCAATAATATCTCCGATATTTGCCCAGCTACAAAAAACAATACCTATCTATTCAGCATGGAAAAAATCAATTGGGGAATTATCGGTTGCGGTGATGTAACCGAGATTAAAAGCGGTCCGGCTTTCAATAAGGTGCCGCAATCGTCATTAATAGCTGTTATGCGCAGAGATGCTGCCAAAGCAGAAGATTATGCCCGTAGACATGGCGTGCCTAAATGGTATACCGATGCACAGCAATTAATCGACGACCCCGAGATAAATGCTATTTATGTAGCCACCCCACCATCAACCCATGAAGCCTATACAATGGCGGCTATCAATGCCGGAAAGCCTGTGTATGTAGAAAAACCGATGACAGGCGATTATGCCGCGGCTATCCGGATGGCAGAAGCAGCCACTGCAAAAAACATCAAACTGGTAGTGGCGCATTATAGACGTGAGCAGCAAAGATTCAAAAAGGTGAAGCAATTGATTGCTGAAAAGGCAATTGGCGATGTACGTTTGGTAAGACTTGAATTAGCTAAATTACCTCTAAGTCCTGAAGAAATGGCTGACCCTAAAACTGCCTGGCGTATTGACCCTGCAATAGCAGGCGGAGGCTTGTTTAATGACCTTTCTCCTCATCAGTTAGATCTAATGTATTATTTCTTTGGTGAAATTGAGAAGGTTGTAGGTTTAGCTACTAATCAGGGAGGTTTTTATGCCGCAGATGATATGGTGGTAGCCAATGTATTGTTTAAAAGTGGTGTGGTGTTTAACGGTACCTGGTGTTTTAATGCAGGGCAGGCGGCTGATTATTGTGAGATTCAAGGCACCAAAGGCAAAATAAGTTTTACGGTTTTCAGTACGGATAGTATCAGGCTTGAAGTAGATGGTAAAGCAGAGGTACTTGATTTCGGACCATTGGCTCATGTACAGCAACCAATGATTGAAGCGGTTGTAAAGTATTTCCTGGACCAGGGGCCGAATCCTGACAGCGGATACGAAGGGGCAGAAGTAATGCGGATTATTGAGACATGTGCGGGGGCGTAGGGCGTTTATGAAACCGAAAAATTTAAAATGTAAAACAGAAAAATGTAAAAGGGAAAAACCGTGTCACGGCTATACTCGTCCGAAAAAGGTCGACCGTCGCACGGCGTGGCACGGTTAAGCCAGGGGAATTAAAAAAAGCGGAAAATGCGGCAGCCTTTGCTGTAAAAGGTTTTATCAAGCGACGGTCGCTTACGGCTCGCATTAACAGAATTGTGCAACATTGCCGCAATGGAATTGCGTACTTAGTGTACATAGTGGCTAATAGTTTTTCTTAGCCACTATGTACACTAATTTCATCACAAGGTTACACAATTGAGTAATTCGGTTTTAATGCCAGTCAAATCTGCAATGTCGGCATTGCTTTGCGAAAGGCGTTCGGGCTAATTGAGCGCATTTAGGACAATTATTGAAGTAGACTTTAGCAGGGTGTTTTTCTGAAATGTAGATTGCTATTTTCTGCTCAAAAGCAGCTAAACCCTCTTTTGATAAATCCGAATAATCTTGATTGTTAGCTAATAGACCATGTTTTTTTAATGAGTCTTTTACCAATATATTAAGGTGTCCGGATTCATTGTTTTTCAATTTAGATAAGACATATATTATAGGAAGAAACTCTCCGGAATCCATTACACCCAGAAAATTGTCAAGTATATATCTTACTTTTTCATTACTCATCTACTTATCAATACGGAGCAGCTGTGACTTTTAAAGGCTTTTTGCATAATGCACTATCTGATTAAACAGGATTTTGTTCAATGCATCTTTAAAATTTTTCTGAATTGTTTAAAATTGATGGTATTAACTGGTGGAAATAAATTTTGTACCTTATTAATTCTTAGAATGTGCTTATCGTCGCTCAAAAGATAATCAGCATTTGCTCCAATTGCACAATCTACAAATTTGTTATCATCTGCATCATCGCATAAGTGCCATTTATAGGAAGGTTCAAAAAATTGAACATTGCTCGCCTGAAGCAAAATACTTAATACACTATTCATTGTTTTTTCGCTATAGAATAAAGAAAGTATTTCTGCGTACTCCATAATAATTTCATTACTTATTACCCAAATGAATTTTTGACTGTCAAAAGCATTATAGATAATTCTTTCCTTATTTTTAGCGGGTATTGACCTTAACAGGACATTTGTATCAATAATTACTTTCATTCTTTACTCGTAATTTTCGCTTAAATTCGGTTCGATTCCTATTCAGTTCTTTTGATGCTTTATCAATGTCTTTCTGTGTAATGCCTTTTTCTTTCATCACCTTTTCTAATTCTTTGTCCAAATCTTCCAGAATATCCTTTAATGGCCGCTCAGGCTGATTTTTTATTTCTTCTATTTTTTTGCTTAGTTCTTTTTGAAATGAACGGCCATCGTTAATGAGGTTAAGAAGCTCTTCCTGAACATTAACTGGCAATACTTTGTATTGCTCATATAAAACCTGTGCTATACTCATATCCAATTCAATGATAATTATTAAAAAATAATTAATGCTTATAAATAAATACTAATTTACTAAAACCAGTTGTATTTTTTAATTATATGCTTGAAAATATTTAAAAACCTACCAGTGTTACCCTTTAATGCTATTTACCTTACTACCTTTTTTAAACTATACTTTCTTAAAATTGAGATAAAAAAAGGTCGTGGCACGGTTAAGCATTGGAAATTAAAAAAAGCCAATAAATGCGGCAGCCGTTGCTGTAAGAAGTTTTGCCAAGCGACGGTCGCTTACGGCTCGCATTAACAGAATTGTGCGACATTGCCACAATGCAATTGCGTACTTAGTGTACATAGTGGCTAATAGTTTTTCTTAGCCACTATGTACACTAATTTTATCACAAGCTTACACAATTGAGTAAAGTTGTATCTCAATTTTAGAATGAAAATTTGTTAATCTACTTCATCTGCAAGGGCTTTTAAGGCCCTTTTTGCCTTTAGGGGAACCTTATAATAAAAATACGGTTCTTTCCAGCCCATTCTATGGCAATTTTCTTAGATTTGAGTAAAGCAATCTGATTCAGTATTGCTTTACATTATAGCCTTTAGAACCTATATCGCCAATTGAATACTGCCATGTCAAATCAAGAAACTCCGCCTGTCCGAAGCTTAAAAGGTATTAAAAACTTTGTGGTTATTCTGCATGGGTTTACCATGAATACACCACAGTACAAGTCTTTAGAAAGACTTGTGATGAGTAACTATGAGAATGCGAAGGTTTTCTTGCCTGAGCTGCCTTTGAGTCACTTTTCTACCGAAACGCCGGATTTGATAGTAGACAAATTATTGGATGACATTGATAAAATGTACACTGATGTAGAGCCTGATATTGTTGTAACATTGATAGGGCATAGCACCGGAGCGCTACTGGTAAGGTATCTGGCGGTTAAAGCAGACAATCAAGGTAAAAAGTGGGTGGAAAAGGTAAAACGGGTTATTCTACTGGCCGGAATCAATAAAGGATGGTCTATCAATTCTGACCTGTCATTATGGATGCTTCTCACGTTCACTGCAGGGTGTATAGCGGGTTGGTTTATGGAAAAAGTTCTGCGCAAAAAGCCCTTTGCCTTTTTTACCAGAAAAAACTCACCTTTTATTGATAAATTAAACAGAGATTATAAAAAACTGAGCGACAAGCGTGGGGCTGAATTTCTTACCATACAACTTTTAGGTACCCGCGACAATATATTGGCGGCAGGCGACGACATAGATTCAGAACTGGGCAGCAACTTTGCTTATCTTGAATTGCCTGCAACTAACCACACCAACCTCATAGATATTAATGATAGTGAAGAAGGCTTAATAAGAAAGAAAATAATAAAAATAGCATTGAATGATGATAGAGAGATGCTGAAAAAATACAAGCCTAATAATTTGTCCTTCGATTTACTTCATGTACTGAAGGAAGAATACGAGCATCTTCACGGTGAAAAACTTGTAATGGGTACCGATTGGAGTAAAGAGATAGAATTAAAGAATAATAGTACTTCCGTCTCTTTTATTGAGAAGCTGAAACATGACCCGGATATTGAGACAATTTCAAACTATAGTTTAAGACATGAGGTAATGTCTGAATACAAAAAGATAATTCTGAAAAATAAAAAGTTAGTTTCTAAGCATAAAGCAGAAATAGTTAATGAAGAGCTAATTGATGATTATAGAAAAGTTGATACAGAAGGAAAGAGCGTAAAGATTGTTCAGCCGACACTCGAAATACTGAAACTGGGGAAACTCAAAACCTGGATAAAAGTGGATATGTTCGAGAAGGAGTTTAAAGCGGAGATTGATAGAAAAAAGCAGATTGCCAATGAATCAAAAGAGCAAGGCAAGGTTGTAACAGAAGAACAGCTGATTGACGAAAAAACAATAGAAGCGATTATTGACAAGATTATCAGTGAAAAGGATATAATCAGTGAAGAAACAATAAGCAATATACTGAATGAAAAGGCCTGTGATATGAATTTCACAATCGTGGAAGACTGGCTCGAAATTGCCCCTTTGCAAGCCTATACCAGAGCCTTGCTTGATAGATATAAAAACACCCATGAGGCTGCGAATAACAAAGATGGCCTGTTGAAAGTATTTTTTATAAAGGTGGGGAAGCTCTTTCGGAACACGGATCAGGCAAGGATAAAATCGGCGGATATTGTGAAATACGATGCTGTTTATAAAATGATAAATATTCTTGTTCTGGAAGATGTATATAGTGAGCTGCTTCAGAACCGGATACAGAAAGACCAGGATTTCCTCTACACGGAAATGTATAATGCAAAGACAAGTGCCTTATGTCTTTCAGGTGGGGGCATTCGTAGTGCTTCATTTGCTTTGGGTGTAGTACAGCAACTGGCCAGAAAAGATGGCAATCAAGCCTCGATGCTCAATAATATGTCTTATCTGTCTACTGTTTCAGGCGGAGGCTACCTCGGTGGATGGCTGAGTGCCTGGATACACCAGGATACCAGAGCGAAAGTAGTAGATGAAATAAACGAAAAACAGAAAACAGACCTTGAACCTGCGCCGGTTCGGTATTTGCGGCAATATACCAATTATCTGAGCCCGGTTGTTGGCTTCTTTTCAGCAGATACCTGGACATTACTAGCCATATATCTCAGAAATCTGTTTCTGAACTGGCTTATTCTGATTCCATTTCTTGCCGGAATCATCGCATCTCTCTGGTTTTTTGTGGCTGTTTTGAATTGTAAGGTAAATTATGCCTGGTCCTTATTGATGATGCTGGTCGGCACCCTGGCTTATCTTGGGAGTGATTATTACGTTAATAAGTTTCCTCCCCAGAGTAAGGAAGAAACCATTGAAGGATTGAACCGTAAAGGTAAAACGCAGCAAGCGTTTTTACTTGAATGTCTGCTGCCGGGCGCCTTGGGAATCATGTGCTGGGCTATAGGCTGGTATTGGTTTTACAACGGAGAGTATATTGATGAACCTGAAATTATCCGGGATTTTCAAGCGGTTTTCAGAAGACAGGACGGGGAATCCTATATGGTGTCAGGTTTGATTACAGGGCTTTATGTTATGGTAAAATACCTTATATTCTGGGCTTATGAAGCAAAAGGAAAGATGGAGGGGCGCAATATTATCAACAGAAAAGGATGGGCAAGACTCGTGGACCTTTTTAGAAACGTTGCTCCGGGTTTTTTAG
>CALRLS020000023.1:0-21480 GCA_943368815.1 Cyanobium sp. NIES-981 | reverse complement strand
GAAAGTTCATATATTTTTTCATTTTTATACAACCGTACTTAGATAATTCTCGTATATGTGGAAAAGTGGAAACAATTGTGAGTAAATATTTCCACATTTTGTTGCTGGGTTGTTTAAGAATAGGCCAAAAAATATAAACAGGAAGAATCTTTAAAATATATTTTCACAGAAAAACTTTAAGGATTCGTCTTAAAAAAACTAAAAAATTCTTGGAAGTATAAAAACTTATTATTTAGTTTTGTTTAACAGTTACGATATAAAAAATAAACAAACCATGACAACTCTTGAATTTAACTACGCAATTTCAAAGACTTCAAAGTCTCTAAAGCCATTTGCATTCAGATTAACGAAGGATTCTGAAGATGCCAATGACTTGATACAGGATACGCTTGTAAAAGCATTCATTAATCGTGATAAGTATGCCGACGGCACTAATTTAAAGGCCTGGCTATATACTATCATGAAGAATACTTTTATTACAAATTACCAGCGATTGATCAGAAAGAATACTTTTATTGATACAACAGAGAATCTGCATTTTATTAATAGTACAGAAAGCAGTATTGAAAACGATGCATATTCTACTTTTGCTCTCGAAGACATTAATCATGCTGTAGAAACTTTAGAAGAAAGTTATAAACAACCGTTTATGATGCATTTCAGTGGTTTTAAATACCATGAAATAGCGCAGAAATTGCGGGTGCCGATAGGAACAGTGAAGAACAGAATACATATTGCACGAAAAGAACTAAAAGAAAAATTACAGGTATATGCCTATTGATACAGTCAGGATATAAATAACATTAGTCAGGAAGATGGTCAGTAATTGTGCCATAGACAACAATTTTTTAGAGTCTGGTAAGACTCTGATAAAAAGAGGAAGGTTTTAAAAGTTATCTGTTATGCGGATAACTTTTTTGATTTGGAGGAATTGAAGGATAACTCTAAAAATAAGTGGCACCCGAAAGTGCCACCCTATATAGTTTCCTAGATATTCATCCCTCCAGAGACCTCTATTCTTTGCGCATTTATCCATCTGGCTTCTTCGGTACATAAGAAAGCCACTACGCCTCCGATATCATCAGGTAGTCCTGCCCGACCTAAGGCTGTAATCCCTGCTACCATTTGATTTAACTGGGCATTATCTCTTACGGCTCCACCACTGAAGTCGGTTTCAATAGCTCCAGGTGCTACTACGTTTACGGCAATGCCCCGTGATCCTAATTCCTTTGCTAAATATCTGCTTAGTGTTTCGATGGCTCCTTTCATAGAACCATAGGCTGAATAACCCGGTAAAGAAAAACGAGCCAGACCCGAAGAGATATTAACGATTCTTCCGCCATCATTTAATAAGGTCAACGCCTTTTGTGTAAGAAAGAATACACCTTTATAATGAATATTCAGAAGTAAATCAAACTCTTCCTCGGTTGTTTCTGCAAAAGCAGTATGTACGCCAATACCAGCATTGTTTATCAGAAAATCGAAATGTGTTTTGTGAAATGTCTCTTTTAAAACTGATTTTAAGGCTTCAAAGAAATTATCGAAACTTTTAATATCTCCGGTATTCAATTGCAAGGCTACAGCTTTTTGACCTGATTGTTCAATTTGTGCTACTACGGCTAATGCTTCTTCTTTTTGAGTATTATAAGTAAGAATTACATCTATTCCTTTTTCGGCTATTTTTAGCGCCATGTTTTTTCCTAAGCCCCGGCTACCTCCCGTAACTAAAGCTATTTTATTTGTTGTTGCCATCTTGTTTTATATATTAATTTGATGACACAAAGGTAGAGCAGAGGTCTGAAATGATACTTGCAAGTATCAATCTGTTATTTGCGAAAATCAAACATCAAAAATTTTCATTATTGATAATAGCAAATATTATTTTTCTGAAGTGTAAATAATGTGCTATTGGCAAGGCTGCGTGCTTTCAACCAGGTTTAGAGAATCTCACCTTAAAAAGGCCAAGCCATCGTTTAGAAGAGGAATAGAGCAGAAAGTAAATCCTGATTAACTACTTGCGAAATTCAAACTATAATAGATTTGCATTCTAAAGAAATCGCACTCATAGGATACCCTTTACCTGGGTTCTCAAGGAATTAGTTGCGTTTTCCCAAATTTTCAATGTGGTGGTTCTTTTATTTATATCCTTCTCAATACCTTTATTATGAAAATTGTCTGCCTCAATAATGAATGGTTCAATTTGTTTTGCCCAGATATTTAACTGTGAAAGCATTTTATCATTTTTAATGAGATTATTCTGGAAGTCGTTTTTAATGTCAATATATTCCTGACCGAAATTTATCCATGTAGCTGTTAGCTTTTCGCAAGTTGCCGAACGCTGTATGCGTCCCCAATAGGTAAAAGGCATACAGTTGTTCGATATTTCTCCCAATTTATCTGCCATACCAGTCCATATACTACCACTTGTGATTAAATGCTCGTAAGCGCCGTCCATATCCCACGGAATAAGGTGCATTTTTTTATTTTTCTTGTCTTCAAACCAATAATAGTTATGATTAGTACAAGAATTTACTGTTTCATCTTTACAATACCAATGAAAAGGACCGTCATCGTGCCTGATTGATCTGTCCACCACCATATACGATATTAATTCCTTGATATTCATATATTTTCTTACCAACTCTTTGCTGTTTGCCGGGGTAGAAGCAGCAATCGCCTGACCAAATTCTTTGATTACGTTGATATTCTGCTCTTCTTCATTGGTTTTCAGGGCTTCTAGGAAGGCATTATCCGATTGCATTTCGCCATTGGCTTTAAGGGGCCAGACCTCCTTGTAGATATTGCCTTTTCCTTCTTTATAGAAATACTCGGCAAAGCGATTGTCAATTTCTTCGACAAGACCATATAAGCCCGAATATTTTTTATTGATAATTAACCGGGCATGAACTGCACGAGGAGATGGGACACCCATTTCAGCAAAAGTCCAATAGGCCAGCCGTTCACGGAGCTGCGATTTATCATAGTTCTGTGAATGGAATTGAAGTTTGTTCAAATCAAAAAAACGCTCTTTGCGGTCATTCCAGTTTATTTTTATTTGCATGCTGAGTTTCTCGCAAACCTTCCGTCCTCCGGGTTTCCCTGCGTCAGGGTCAGATAAACAACCTGCAAATGCTCCGATCGAACCTTTGTAACGCACACCAACCGGGCTGATAGTATCGCCTTCAAATATCAAAGCACCCTCTACGTATTCTTCTAAGGCGGGATTGCCATCTATTTTTGCCAGATCATCAGGTGGGATAATCAGTTCAAAGGTTTTTACTTTTTCCTGGTTATAGATATAATCAGAGTTTTGTTTCAGATAATTTTCATTGCCTCTGGGTTTTATGATAGGCAGTTCATTTTTTGGAATGACAGATTGTATTGGGGTCGGCTTATTTTCTTTTGAGCAGGAAACAATTATTACTACGCCCAAAGTGGCAAGTATCAATAATGTTGGTAAATGTTTTAGTCTACAGGCAGCCATTGATTTGTGTATTTTTTTGAAATATTGAGTATCGGGAAAAATAAATCATCAATTTCCTGAATGCAGCGTTATCCCTCTTTCATTTATGGTTTTACTCAGAAATGTCCTTATTCAGGTTCTCATCAATCATTTTCTGAATCTGTTCCTTGATTTTAGTCTGAACCTTGTCTTTAGCAAAAATAAATATCACCAGAATGCCCACATATATAAGAAGGATAATCAGATAACCCAGCCATGCACTTTTCAGCCATATATTAAGTCCGACGGCCATTAGAATACTCAGAAAGATAATAACCGTAATGGAGAGAATAAATAAAACAAGTGCATAAATTGCCTGCCCGGCAATGCCTTCAATTTTTTCCTGAAAACCAAGTTTTGTTAATTCAAATTTTGCTTCTATGAGTTTAACGATATTATCCCGGAACTCATTTATTTTCAGCAAATCAGCCATCTTACCTTATTGGATTTTTGTTTGGATAGCAAGCTCTATTTTCGAACTGCTCTTTGACCAATGCAAGGTATATAAAATAGGACATCTGACAAAAAGAATGAGGAAATTTTCAGGTTCTGCAAAACATTGGCGGATTGCAGAACCTGTATAGAAGAATTTAGATTTTCGGAGGAAGTAATTTATACATAACAGGAGTAACGATACGGGTCAGAATCAATGATGAAATCAAGCCACCAATCATTACCAAAGCTAAGGGAGAATACAACGGTGAATGTTCCAATACTAGAGGAATCAAACCACCAATAGCCGTAAGTGTTGTCAATACAATTGGTATAAACCGTGTTTCCCCGGCTTCTTCTATGGCCTGATTGATACTTAAACCCTGTTCTTTTCTTAAATAATTGGTATAATCAACCAATAGAATCGAATTTTTTACCTCAATCCCGGCCAGTGCAATGATACCTACTATTGCTGTGAAAGAGAGCGTATTACCTGTGAAGAGTAATATCAGAATAGCGCCAATCATACCCAATGGAATAACTGACAATACGATGAAGGTACTTTTGAAAGTCTTGAATTCAAGAATCAGAATAGCCATGATTCCGAAAATGGTAATAATGATGATTGTACCTAGACCACCGAATGTTTCCTGTGAACGTTCTACCTCACCTGCCATTTTTATCTCATAGCCTTTGGGCAATTTCATAGCCGTAAGTTTCGCACTGATTTCCTGAGTGACCTTAGGTGTTAAGAAACCACTTTGCACAAAAGCTGATATCATTGTATATCGTTCTTTGTCGTAATGGTTAATTCTATTTGGTGATGTTTCAAAATTAATGGTTGCTAACTGTTTGAGGGGTACCAGATTCCCGGCCTGATTCGCAATGAACATCTTCGAGAAAACATCCATATTTGCATATTGGTCACGAGGCAGGCTCACATTAATATCTATATCGTCGTTATCTCCTTCATTATAGCTGCCAATATTTACCCCGGCAATCCCCATCCTGATAGTGCGGTCGACGTCTACGGTCGGAATCCCCAACATGCCAACTTTATCTTTGTTTATCTTTACCCGTAAATCAACATTCTGGGCAGATAGCGGATTACTTACATAAATAGTCCCTTTGGTTTCTTTGAATGCTTTTTCTACACGGAAAGCGATGGTTCGTAATGAATCAAGGTTCTCACCAAATATTCTTACAGCCAGCGGCGCTTCAACCGGAGGCCCCTGTTCAAACTGAATTACCCTGATTTTTGCACCAGCGTATGTATCGAACTTGGCTCTTAACTCATCGATAAACTGCTCTCTTTCGGGTACCTCTATCTCATCCTGTAACTGTACGAATATCTGCGCATAATTCGCTCTTGTTCCGCCCATCGGAATTACATTGTAATAGATACGTGGATTAGACTTGCCTACATTGGTAGCATAGTTTTTCACTATTTCATTTTTGCCTAATTCACTCTCCACAAATCTGGCAGCCTGATTGGTCTCCGACATGCTCGTGCCCAATGGTGTCTCGATATTAATCAGGAACTGGGGTTTTTCAGAGCGGGGGAATACACTTGTACCCACCACCGGAATCAAAGCCAGGCTACCCACAAAAATAGCAAGAGCAATCAGAAGGCTAATAACAGGGTGAGCCAGGGCCAAGTGCAGAATCTTACGATATGAACCTTCAATTCCACGCTTCATTAATCTTAAAACTACATTTTCGCCATGTTCTTCTCTGGGCATTAACTGGCTTGCTAAAAAAGGTACAATAGTCAATGAAACAAATAAAGAAGCAATAATGGTCGTAATAACAGCCATCGGCAGACTGCGAATAAACTCTCCTGCTGATTCCGGTAAAAAACAGAGAGGTAAAAACGCAAATATTAAGGTGGCTGTGCAGCCCAGTACTGCCAGACCGATTTGTTTAGTAGCCTCAATGGCTGCATCCCGACGAGACATACCTGTGCGTAAAAAACGAGCGATATTCTCGACAACTACAATAGAGTCATCAACTAATAAGCCCAAAGCGATAACCAAACCTACCACACTCAATTGATTGATACCAAAACCGGCCAAATCGAGCATGGTTAATCCCATGGCTAAGGATAATGGGATTGAAATCATCACAATAAGCGATGCTCTGAAACCCAGAGGAATAAGTGTAATTAATACAAGTAAAATGGCTATACCGAAGTCACGGGCAAGCCCTAATAATCGGGTGGAAACACTCTTGACCTGGTCGAAACTTTGTTCAAATTTGATATTAGGAGGCAGGTTACTTTTAAAATTATCTATAATCGGGCGGATTTGCTCTCCTGTTTTAAAGATATTGCTCCCGGCTTTCATGGTAGCTGTGACAAAAACCGCTCGTTTTCCATTCAAACGCCCTATATAACTCTCCTCTTCATAATCTAATTTAACCTCGGCAATGTCTCTTAAATAGGTAACCGTTGTACCCGAAGTACTGACAATTGTATTTTTGATTTCTTCGAGGTCCTGATAAGATCCTGATGTTTTTACACTGAACTTTCGTGTTCCGATTTCGATATTACCTGCCGGAATGTTTGCGTTTTCTGACTGAATGGCTCCCAAGACCCGATTGAGCGGAATACGGAACTGGGCCATTTTATCCAGATTAATGGATACCCTCACCTGCTGTTTCGGAAAAGCCCAGATTTCGGCTGTTTTGATTGTTTTTACCTTTAATAAATCATCTTTCAGATTCTCGGCTTCTTTTTCCAAATCTTTATAAGGTGTTGTTTCAGACATCAAAGCACATTGAATGATGCTTACACCTTCCGGTGTCTGGCGGAGAATATCAACACTATAAATATCAGGAGGTAAAGAACTACGGATAGCATTTATCTCTCTTACTACTTCATTGTATTTTTCGTCTGTATTTATATGATGCTGAAACTCAATGATAATACTGGCTACGCCCTCATCAGCGACAGAGCTGATTTTTTTAATATCACTGATTTCGGACAAACGATCTTCAATAGGATCAACAATCAGTTTTTCCATGTCAGCCGGAGACGTGCCGGGATATACGACAATGACACTGTTGAATGTTGCCTTTAAAGTCGGGTCTTCGGCTTTGGGCATATTCAACAAAGAGTTGATACCAATGGCTAATACCATTACGAAAATAATGATAGTAAACTGGTAGTTTTTAACGGAAAATTCTGCAAGACGCATTTTAATGATGAATTAAGTGTGACGATTTGCCGTTTTATTTAATTTTTTGTGACTTTTACCTTACTCTTATCACTCAGGAAATTAGCCCCTTTGGTAATAATGGATGTACCTTCTGTTAAGCCTGAAGAAACAGCTACATCATTACCATATACCGCTCCGATACCTATGTGATTTTTACTGACCGACTGTTTATCAGCATTTAATACATAAACAAAAGCTTTATCTCTATCAGCTTCTACAATGGCTTCAACAGGAACTATTAATGATACAGGACCTTTGCCGGAAGATATTTCAGCTTTGGCTACAAAACCTGAAATCAGTTTTTTGCCATTTGGCTGAATCTGTAGTTCAGCCTCGTAAGTGCCCGTAGCAGGATTAACCGTCTGGGCTATCTGAGTGATTCGGGCATGGAAAGGCTCATTTGGATATGCATCCAGATAAATATTGGCTGCATCGCCTAATTTAACTTTTACAACATCTCTGTCTGCTAAGCCTACGTTAACTATATAGGCTGATTCGCCTGTTCCTAAAATAAATACAGGTGAAAAAGGAGTGATTAATTCGCCTTGTTCTGAAATTTTACGGAGGATACGCCCACTGGCAGGGGCATAGATTCTGGATAGTTTCTGATTGAACTCAGCAACCTGTACGCTTTCTTTGGCTACATCGTAACCCGTAGTGGCATCCTGCACATTAGTAAGTGTAGTGGCTTCGTCAGCATAGAGTTTCTTTACTCTTTCCAGATCTCTTTCCGATTTCTCTAAGCCTAGTTTCGCCTGCTTTACCTGTGCATCAATTTCAGACAAGTCCAGTTCGGCCAATAATTGTCCTTCTTTTACAAATTGTCCTTCATTTACGTATACTTTCTTAATCATCCCGCCTGTTTTAAATGCCAGTTTCATTTCTGATTTTGATGATAGTACCCCACTGGCAATAATAGGTTCGGTTAATGATTTTTTCCCTACAGTTTGAACCTCAACAGCGATGATTTCTTCTGTCTCTTGTTTCGTTTCTTTCTTTTTGCCACAACTCATCAGCAGGAGAAATACAAATGAGTAAATGAGCGGAAATAATTTCGTTTTCATATATAAATCTGTTTATTTCTGATTAAAACCTAATTTTTCTACTTTTTTCAGCCAGTTTTCACGATAGCTGTCTTTTGAAAGTCGTAGTGGACCTATCGTTGTTGTGCGTACAGGCTTGATACCACAAAATTCTAATGTCATTTGTTTCATGGCATAATAGGTAGGCCTTCGATTATAAAACCAATAAAACCAGGCTGGCTGGTCGAGTGTGCTGATTAGGTGACCTGTTTTACCTGTCAGCAATTTATCCCACCAAAGTGAGTTTTCACGTTTTTTGAATGTGATGCCGGGAAGAAAAACTCTATCAAGAAAGCCTTTTAACAATGCAGGTACAGAACCCCACCAAACAGGATAAAAAAATACCAGATGTTCGGCCCATTTAATTTTCTCGATAGATTCAACCAAATCAGGCTCTAATTCGGTGCGTTTCCGGTACCCGAAATGTAGGTTTGGGTCAAAGGTTAAATCATTGATGATAATCTCTTTGATAATCGCTCCTGACTCAGTTAATCCTTTTTTATAGGCCTCAAATAGTGCGAAATTAAAACTTTCGCTATCAGGATGCCCTTGTATCAATAATACCTTTTTCATGGTTGCATTGCGGTTAATAGTGCATTCATACTTAATAAAAGGCAAAGCGGAGAATAAAATCTCGTATCTGATCTGGCAAATTTTGTGTTTTTGATTTTCTTGAAAAACCCAACATAACGAAATTCACCAATCGCTCTGATCAGGAATATAAAGGCAACAATTTTAAGTGCGTAGGTATCTATGAATGTCGGTAGGGACAATGATATCAGGCCGACTTTATCTAAATGAAGGAATGCCATGAAAAGCAAACCAAAAGCCACAACGAGGGTTGCAAAAATGCCGGGTTTAAAAGCTGATTTCCCCTCTTTAATGGTAGGCACTGCAGCATCAATAGCCCAACTGCCGCCTAAAAGCCAATAGAAATGAAGGGCTGCAATGAGACCTAAGAGGATAGTATTAAAGATGGCAAAAAACATATTCAGGGTATGTTTATAAATAATAGTATTATCTTACTGCTGCAACTTTATCTAAGGCGGCTTTTTTTAACAGAATGTCGTATTTGGTCAGTGCTTCCTGTAATTTGGCTGTTATCACTTCGTTCTGCGCCCGTAGATACTCAATCAGAATGGCTTGTCCGTTACGATAGCGGCTATCAACTACCTTAAAGTATTTTTCGGCTTTTATGGTGCCATCTTTGGCGCTTGGCAGGGTTCTTTGGGCGGCCTCTAGTTCAAAATAGGCTTGCGATACCTGTAGCTGAATCTGTTTCTGGACCTCTTCCAGTCTGGTTTCTAGTTGATTTTTCTGAATTTTTGCCTGCTGAATCTTCGCTTTCTTCTCATAGCCGTGAAAAACATCCCAACTTAAGCCAATCTGACCGACGATATAGGCCTGATCCTTAAAAGTATAACCATTGCCCTGAAAACCGGTAGTTCCTCCTACAAAAACCTGGGGTCTGAGTGAGTTCATTTCCTGTAATTTAATTGCTGACTGACTGGCTTCAATATTGGCTTTTAACTGGCTTATTTCCTGCCTATTAGCAATTGATTGCTGACGCATATCGACAACATTTACTTTCGTATTTATGTCAAGAAAAACTGTGTCGGCAATAATTTCTGTGCCAAAATCGCGATTCATTAAGAAATTGAGGTATGCCTGCGCAGTAAAACGGTTTTTGTCCATTACCGCCACCTGCTGGTCAATTTTACTGACTTCGTATTCTGCCGAATAAATGACATCTTTGGTTGCCACATTATTATTCACCAGTTTTTCATTCAGTTTCACAAAATCGCTCAGGACTATACGGGAAGCTGAAAAGATTTTCTGCGCCTCTAAGGTCTGGAGGTACTGCAGATAGGCAATGGTAATATTATAGCGGACTTCGTTTTCAAGAATACGTTTTTTGGCTTCCTGTGCCGTTAATAAATCACGCTGAATAAGAAGGTTATAACGAATATCAGTATTGTAAATAGGATACTGAAAACTGAATTTAGTATCGTGGAAATTATTAGGAGCCAATAATTCATTCACATTCTCTACCTGTGGGAAATTACTTGAATTAGTCAGCTTGTTAAGCGTAGAGTATACCGGATTAAGCAGGTCTCCTACCGGAAACGACAAACGTCGTCCACCTGCAGCCAGGGTATAAGTAGGAGCAAATGTAATTTTAGGCGAAAAATTGGCTTTTGCCAGTTTTACATTTTCCTGAGCTTTTTCTATTTCAAAACTCTCCTGTTGTAAGGCCAGGTTATTTTTCAGTCCCTCCTGAATATATGATTCAAGAACAGGTGAAGAAACCTGCGAAAATGCTAATGTAGGGCAAAGTGCTAAGAGTAAAATTAGGTTTTTCATATTTCACTGATGCTTTTTCAATTAATGAACAGTGTTAAGTAATGGTGCCAAATAAACCCGTCTTTCAGCAGACGGGTAGATGAAAAGTCTTTGTTTAAATTTTTGCGCCTGTAACCACCATATTTGAGGTGCATTTGGCTACTATTTTATGGTCAGTATTATAGATAGTACATTCAATATTAATGACTGTTTTACCTGCCCGGATAATTTTTGATTTTACAAATAGTGTATCGCCAACTCTGGCAGGTGAGAGATAATCTACATTCAGATTAACGGTTGTATAAAAACTCTCCCGACCCAACATATATACCGTCATTCCCATTACATCGTCCAACATTGAAGCGGCGGTGCCTCCATGAAGAATTTTGAGCGGATTTGTCATTTCTTCTCTCACTTCAAACTCTACTTCGACCGAACCTTCGTCTACTGCTATCAACTTACCATTCAACCATCTGCCTAAAGGCGAAGGGCTCATATCAGCCGCGTATTTGCCAATACTGGATTTAAAAAACTCTATAATTTGATTCATGCTTTTTCATTTTTATAGATTATTCCCGCTTAATAAGCTGATTATTTTTCTGTCAGATTCGCCCTTTTACTAATTCTATAAATCGCTCGTAGGCGTGTTCTAATCGTGGAATGCGCTCGCCCTCACGGAACATCGTTGTGCGTTTTCTTAAATGAATGGTTACCAGACCATGAACTGTTGCCCAGATCATCATTGAGGTACCTTCTACATCATCTATTTTGAAATAGCCGGCCTCTATACATTCACGCACAATGCTCCGAAGCATATCAAAGGCTACATGTCCGTCTTCCCATATTTCTTCACGACATTCAATGGTTTCAATAGGCGACGACATCAGAAACATCAGTTCATATAATTCCGGATTTTCAAAGCCGTATTGCATATAGTACCGACCCATAACCGTTAATCTTTCGAAAGGGTCTTTGATATTGAGTACCCGCTGAAATTGCGCTATCAGCTTTTGAAACGATTCCTGATGTAAATCAAAAAGCAACTCACTTTTATCTTTATAATACAAATAGATGGTTCCGGGGCTGTATTCTATTGCATCGGCGATATTACGGATGCTCGTCTTTTCAAATCCCTGTTCAATAAATAGTTTACGGGCTGCATCCATGATGAGTCGTTTCATCTCGGCTTTTTCTCTTTCTTTTCTTTCTATGATACCCATCTATGCTAAGCTGATTTTAATTAACAGCACAAATAAAATGAACGGTGTTCAGTAAAACAAATATTTTTTTGTTTTTTTGCCGGGATGTAAATGAAGAGTATAAGTTTATACTGTTTTGAGTAAAAGAAAAGGGTTTTTCTATTGAATAAATACTAATTTATGGAAGTTTTGTGTCATATAAACTTTACCTCATCACCCAAACCTCTTTCCTAAACCTGACCTCTTGTTTGTCATCAAACTCTATTAATAAAGTATACACAAACATATCACCCAAATCGGAGTCTCTGTTTGCCTGACCATTCCAGATAGGGGCGCCGCTGATTATCTCAAAATTGGCTTTGGTATATACCAGATTTCCCCAACGGTTAAAGATATTCATTTGTTTTACGAGTAGTTTATCCTGTTCAAAATGAACCGTTAACTCTTCATTTATATTATCGTTGTTACTAGTAAAGGCATTGGGTAGATAAACACAGTTTTTCGTCAGTGTAATATCCTGCTCTATCTGGCAGGCATTCTCATCTTTTATGATAATGGTATATATACCACTGCTCATATCCTTAAAACCCGGCTCAGAGATAAATGCGGCAGCATTTAACGAATAAGTCAAGGCTGTTTCTCCGACTGCATCTATGCTTATACTTCCGTTTCTGTCTGAACAATCTGCATTCTGCAGTTTAATTGAGTTTAGCAAAGGTTTCTTTGGTAATTCAACATGAATAGGCGTACTTGGTAAAGAAGTGCATCCGCTAGCGTTAGTTACGGTATAAGTATAAGATCCGGGTGGAATATTGGTATCAGTATAAGTAGAACCTGTAATACTGGCCACTACCATGCCGCCAGATTGCCTATTAATTGTATAATTTCCTGAAGTTGGCAAGTCGCTGATGTCAATATTGGTAGTAGGCTGTCGGCAATTCATAGGCACAGCCAAGCCTTTGGGTGAATTTTGTAAAACTTTTATTTCTACTTTATCGCCTTGAGCCGATGGACAAGTAGTAGTTTTAGCAGAAACGCTATAAATACCCGGCCCTAAATTCGTAAATACCGGGCTATCCTGATAGTTTGTCCCATCTATTGAATATTGATAGGGTTCACCTTTAGTACTTAAACCTTGCGGAGAAGTAAAAGCAATAAGGCCATCGGGATTGTTACATACATGGCTGATAGTAGTAGATACAGATTGAATTGAATTCCCAGGATTTATCACCTCATTAACGGCCCAGGCCCATAAATTCACCCAGGCTCTATCTGCCGAATTATTTATATCCGGGCCATCAGTTAAACCTTTGTAGGTAAAAAAGTCTGTATCTCCAAGCAGTACATCTCTTGTTTCGGTGTGAAATATGATAGTAGGTCTATTGTTAGCATCTTTGGCAATAACGGTTGAAAAACAATCCACCGTGAAATAACCCTGTGAATCACCTCCCTGACTTATTTGGGTATTATTGCCAAACACACCTGAATATAATTTGATAGTGTTATCTCCCACGCCTGCTGTACTAGGGTTTTTATTACCATTAGCCAGGAAATATCCATAATAAGTGGTAAGTGGAAAATAAAACGGTTGCTCAGCTATAATTACTACTTTCCCCGGCTGCATTGACCATTTTTTTATGGCCTCTTGCTCAGCATAAGTAAGTGGAAATGTTTTTCCGAAATCAGCACCTATAAAAAGAATCTGGAAGGGGGCTAAAGAAGTTTCACTTATAGAACCTGAATCGATAAACGTATGTGTAAAATTTAACGTATAAGGTACTTTTCCGGTGGGTCCGAAATGGGCAGGATTAGTTAACTTCGGCAAAGAGCAATTTCTCATTCTGATACCATTGAGCGTAATTCCCTTGTTAACTTCAGTTGAATTTACATCAAAACGGCTATGGTCAATACTTGCCACTTCAATGGTTTGCGCAAAACTTTCTTTAAAATTGAGAGATAAAATGATTGCAAACAAACCTAATACCTGAACTGTAGATAGTTTTAGCCACATTAGTCATACAAAATTTTGACTAAATTAAACATTAGATATAAATTTCATAATATTTATTTAAAAATTTATATTTTATGATTGATTTAGTAGTCGGCTTCTGCTATTTATGATAGATAGTGTTTCAGGAATCAGGTAACCTTGTACGCTTGCCATCCCCATATTCAGCCATATCAACCTTAAATCTGATTATAGTGACAATTTAGCCGCAATCGTCAGGTTTTTTTTAAATATTTGTATAAAAATTTATCAAATTTCAATCACATTAAAACTATAATCAAGCGGATCCATTGTATCCAGAAGCTTTTTAATGAATAGATTATCATTCAGATAGAAATTCAGGAAGTTTTCTTTTCTTTCCTGCAAACCTCCGCCCGGGAATAATTTATCCTTTAAAGCCAATAGTTGAGTTACTGCCCCTTCCTGATTACGTTCTTCAGCTCTTTTAATCCGTTTTTCGAGATGTTCTAATGAATTGTTGCTTTTTGCCTTTACTGCTGCTACCGGACCCTCCATAGTAGCATCAATTATGATTGCTTTTTTAAGAATACGCTCAAAAATGTCATTGATTTCATCAATCTCAAAAGCAAGGCTTAATGATTTACGTGAGTTCTTTTCAACAAAGCTTTTTCGCAAGGTTACCTCATCTGCAAATAGCTCTTCGGTAGTAATACCCAGTTTATCTATTTTCTTTCGGCTTGTTTCGTTGACAACCAAGGCAAAATTACGAGGCATCAATAAAGGAAATTGCTCCTGATAATGGTCGAAAACTCCTTTTAGTTGTAGCCAATAAGGCACCTCCGAAGGGCCACCTATATAGGCAAGGTTAGGTAGGATAGTTTCCTGATACAAAGGTCGCAGAACTACGTTCGGACTGAATCTTTCCGGATTAGAATCTACTAATTGCAGAATTTCACTTTCTGAAAATGTAATATCCGTATGAAGTACTTTATAGCTATTTTCTTCTTTTACAATTCGTTCACGAAGACCGTCTTCTAAATAAAAAAAGTTTATTTCTCTTGGAGTAATCTGGGTATGGTAACCGGCAGCGTGCAGTTTTTCGGAAGTTTCGGTAACGATTTTGCTGGCAGTGTTGTGTAGCAAGTCATCTTTAATAATCGGGCTGAAAACAGATTTCAGAGCTTTGTCGTCGGCATCTATACAAATCAGACCCTCCTCTTCAAATAGATAGCTCATGTAACATCGTACAGCATTAGCCAGAGTGTCATGATTCAGATAGGCATTCTGAAAAAACTCTACTCTTTCGGGTATCTGGTCACAAATGGCTCTTAATTCTGCCGGATTCATTCGTCCGACCGCCCCTTTCTGCGTTGTTTCCCATTTATAGTTTTTGCCGAACAAATTAAAAACAGAAATTTCCTCGAAATCGTGATCTTCGCTGGCCATCCAGTACACAGGCACAAAATTATAATCCGGGAACTCGGCTTTTAATTTTTTTGCCAGGTTGATAATGGTCACAATTTTATAAATGACATATAGCGGACCTGTAAATATATTGAGTTGATGACCGGAAGTTACTGTAAAGGTTTTATCATCTAATAACAGCGAGAAATCAGGTTTGGTATCAAGCGTTGAATACTGGTTTTCTAAAGTATTGACCAATATCTGCCGTTTTTCTTTAGTAAATACTCTTGATTGAATAGATGTCCGGAATCCTTCAATGTCCGGAAATTGGTTATAAAAAGTAGCAAGCGTTTCGTTTTTTGTGATATAATCTAAAAACAATTTTGGAAAAGCTCCAACGGCTTTTAACTCTAAGGTTTGCGAGGGCATATTTAAGGCGCGATTTCTTTATTTTGCAATAACACTAAAAAGAATGGACAGGTTTCAAATATACTAAATCAACGGGAGATTATTTCATGGATTAAATTTTAGGGAACCATAAGGCTCATTCCCATCGATTAACGAAAATTAGTTCTATTTTTGAGAAACAATAGGACTTTTTTATGAAAATACTTCTATTCTTCTTTATTCTTACGGCTAATTGTATTGCGCAGGTTAAGTCTGTTGATGTTTGTGTTTACGGAGGTACATCCGCCGGAGTAATAGCTGCTTATACTGCTAAAAAGTATGGAAAAACAGTCGTACTGATAGAACCTACTAAACGATTGGGGGGACTGACTTCAGGTGGGCTTGGACAAACAGATATTGGAAATAAATATGCGATTACAGGTATATCAAGAGATTTTTATAGAAGAATTGGCAAACATTACGGGCGTTTTGAGCAATGGACTTTTGAGCCGTCAGTAGCTGAAAAAACGTTTCAGGCATATATTAAAGAAGCTAATGTAGAGGTAATTTATCAGCATCGTTTAAAACAGGTTGAAAAGAAGGGCGATAAGATTGAAAGAATCCTGATAGAAAACGGGAAATCAAGCCAATGGATTAAAGCAAAGGTTTTTATTGATGCGACTTATGAAGGTGATTTAATGGCAAAGGCAGGCCTTAGTTATACTATAGGAAGAGAAGCAAACTCGGTTTATAATGAAAAATGGAATGGTGTGCAGCTATTAGATAAACACCAGTTTCCTGATAGTATTGACCCTTATGTAGAAGTGGGAAATCCGGCAAGTGGTTTACTCTGGGGAATCAGTAATGAAAAGCTTCCTGAAACGGATGCTGGTGATAAGAAAGTACAGACCTATAATTTCAGACTCTGCCTGACAGATAGCCTTGAAAATCAAATACCTATTACAAAGCCAGCTAATTATGATGTAACGAAATACGAATTGCTGTTACGGTATATAGAGAAGAAACAGCCTAAAGAACTGAACTGGGCTTTGATGCACATCCAGCCAATGCCGCACAGAAAAACTGATATTAATAATTCCGGCCCGTTTTCTACAGACATGATTGGGGAAAACTATGAATATCCCGATGCAGATTATGAAACACGACAACAGATTCAACAGAAGCACGAAGACTATATCAAGGGGTTTCTCTATTTTTTAGGAAACGATGAAAGAGTACCGGAACATTTGAGAAAGGAAATGCGAAAATGGGGATATCCTAAAGATGAGTATCAGGAAAACAATCACTTTAGCCCACAGATGTACGTAAGGGAGGCTCGTAGAATGGTAGGAGAGTATATCATGACAGAACATCATTGCGAAGGAAGAGAAACAGTAGCCGACGGTATTGGCATGGCAGCCTACACAATGGACTCACATAATTGTCAGCGGATTGTAGTAAACGGCATGGTAAAAAATGAAGGAGATGTGCAGCAGGGTTTAGGCGGCTTGCCTCCTTATCCTATTTCTTACAGGGCTATTTTACCAAAAAGGAACGAATGTACTAATCTGCTGGTTCCTGTTTGCTTATCAGCCTCGCATATAGCCTATGGGTCTATCCGTATGGAGCCTGTTTTTATGGTTTTGGCACAATCAGCGGCCGTAGCAGCCATTATGGCAATTGATGCAAATACAAGCCTGCATGAGATTGACGTGAAGAAATTGCAAACGGAATTGAAAACTAATCCATTAGCCAATAAGAGCCAGGCTGAAATATTAGTTGATAATGATGATATGCAGGTAAAATTAAATGGGGACTGGATCATAGTACCTAAAGGATACGGGCGATATGGCAAAAATTATCTGATTGACGAATCTAAAGGGGAGGATGAAAAATCGGTTATTTATAATCCAGCCATTCCAATCACAAAAAAATATAAGATTTATATCTATTTCCCCCGGCTTGAACAATTATCAAAGCAGATAAATGTGAATCTGTGGACTAATTCAGGCAAAAAGAGTCTTGTGCTAAAACCTCAGAATACCGAAAGCGACTGGTTATATGTTGGCGATTTTCTTTTGGAGAAAGGAAATAAGAATATGCTGGAAATTACGAATTTAGATGCTGATGGAGCTGTTATTGCAGATGCAGTGTTGTTTATACCTGATAATACAACAAGATAAAAGCCTACTATCAATTTGAAGGAATTAGCTCATCTCTTCCCTCAATTTCCTTTGAAATGAAATAATCAATATGGTATCTTAAAAGTAAAAGCCTTTCAGTCTCTTGTGCAGGTAAGTTCAGATTTGAAATGGGTTCTAGCATTTGCAGATAGTCTTTTATTGTATAATCACTTAAATCGGCTAATTGCTTTTTAAGCCAGTATTCTTTAAATGCCAGAGTCATTGCGCCACTGTATTTGGGTTGAAGGCGGACTTTATCAGGTAATATGGGTAGACAGATATTACGGAATAGACTTCTTAAATGAGGAGCAGGTTTGAACATTTCAGTAGGCAAACTATAGACAAGTTCTAACAATCGTATATCAGCCAATGGATAAACAGTTTCCATGCCATATTGCAGGGCATAGGCTCCTTCTGATTCTGTACGCTGACAAATATGTGGCCTTAGGATGTTATTTTTAAGATATTCCTTAAATGTGGGGTAAAAACTGAAATATTCTTTATCAATAGTGAGTTGCTGATGAAACTTTGACTTATGATTCAATAAATTCCGGCGCTTTTGCACCTTATGAAACCAAAGATGGGTAGTTCCTTTAAGTATAAACCTATAATAAGAAACTATCTTTTTGAATCGATGCCAATAATTACCATCCAGTGACTGGAAAGCTTTTAGAATTTTTCTTTCTCCCAGATAATCAAAATAATAGTTCGCTCCATAATTAGAAATACCTTCATCGCCTATGAATCCGCTCATCATTATACCTACATTCTGTTGCTGTGCCTGTCTGAATAATGAATCCTGCCAGATACAATCAAAATTTGCGTAGCCTCCCATTATACGATTACTAAGTCCCCATTGTTCAAAAACATCTTTAAAATAGAAATCTTCAATAGGGGTATGATTTTCTTTCTTCAAATTATAGTTGTTCAATATCTCTTGTTGCGTATCCTGCT
The DNA here is from genome assembly GCA_943368815.1 of Cyanobium sp. NIES-981. Taxonomy (GTDB): domain Bacteria; phylum Bacteroidota; class Bacteroidia; order Cytophagales; family Spirosomataceae; genus Emticicia. Next base: position 2,807 of record CALRLS020000023.1, on the reverse strand, counting down.
CGTCAATACCTTTTTCTGAATATGCCCGGGTTTTATCTGATAATACGAAAGAATAAGTAAACAACTTTGAAGTATCAAAATTCCGACTTAATAGTACGGCAATAGCCGAGGAATCCATTCCCCCGCTTAACTGGCAGCCAACATTTTTTATAGTCCGGGTTCTACACCGCACTGCTTCGGTAAATCTTCTGCGTAATTCGTTATATAAATCATCTTCTGTTTTAAATGCCTTTATATCAATTGCCTTAAGTTCCCAATAAGATTTTTCGTTTGATAATACCCTGTTCTTTTTATCAAAAACAATATAATGGCCGGGTTTTAACCTTTTAATATCCCTGTAGAAAGTATCTTCGTAATTGGGATAAAAACCCTTTAGCTCTTTCGCAATGAATAAATCGTTCAGTTCGAAGCGAATATGATTAATGGCTTTGATTGCAGGAATGCTTGTAGAAAATAAGAGAATGTTTTCGTTTTTAAAAAAGAAGAGGGGCCTAATCCCCAATTGGTCTTTTGCCATGAAAAGCTTTTGGTCCCGGATATCCCATACCACCATAGAAAAATCACCTAATAAATGTTCGACACAATTTTCATTATAAACTGCGTATGCTTTTAACAGATATTCATGGTCGCTTTCTTTATCAGTCAGGTTTAATTTTAATGCCAGTTCTTTCCGGTTATCCAACCTGCACGAAGCTGCAAGTATATACCTTTCATTCCTGCAAATCACAGGAGTATTTAATGACTCGGGCGTATTATGCAGGAGTTTGTTACATATATAAATCTCATCCGTTTTATAAACGCCTGTTGAATCTGCCTGGAAAAAAGACATGCTTTCTTCCATTTGTGAGGCGATGCTATTGATATTCAATGCATTATTAAATATAATACCTCCGAAAAAATGCGACATGAAACTTTCCGTTTTAAGAAGTACAATATAAGAAAGAACTTCTTTAATGTATTATTTGCCCGGAACAAATATAAACTTAGTATTTAATGCCATGAATAGAATAAAAGATCAAAACTGACGATTTGATTGTCGGTATTTTCGTTGAGAAAAGAATGCATCGTGAGTTTATAAAAGGTAATTTTCTTGGTTTTGGGAAATATGTTTAATAGATTGTTATACTTTTAATTACGCATATAACTATTTTTTCACTAAATAGAATGAATAAACCTATGATACCCAAAAAAAACAAAACTTTTACAAAGGCAACCAAAAAAAAGTGGTCAAAACCTGAAATTCTAGAACTGGATATTAAAACTGGAATTACTAATGTACCGGAAAGTGATTCTGGTCTTTTAGAACCTTCCTGATATTTTATAAAGTAAAAAACCATACTGAAACGCTAATTTCAGTATGGTTTTTTGAATCTGTGTTATCAGGAATGAAACAATATGAGACAAATGCTAAAACCTACTCATACATACCCTCAATCAAATCATTATATCGGTTCATAATGACCTTCCGCTTAGGCTTAAGCGTTGGGGTAATTTCACCATTTTCAATACTCCATGGTGCAGATAAGAGTACTAGTTTCTTTACTTGCTCATAAGGCGCAAATTCTTTATTGAAGCTATTCACTTCGTCTAAAAATAATTTCTGTATCTCAGGTTTTTTCACCATTTCGGCATCAGATGAATATGGAATATTATGTGCTTTGCACCATTCACGCAAGGCGACAAATTCAGGAATAATCAAAGCCCCGGGGAATTTCTGACCTTCACCTACTACCATAATCTGCTCCACAAAAACCGATTCCTTTATTTTATTTTCAAGCACCTGCGGTGCTACGTACTTGCCACCGGATGTTTTAAAAATTTCTTTTTTACGATCGGTTATTTTCAGGAATTTCCCTTCTTCCAGTTTCCCTATATCTCCTGTATGTAGCCAGCCGTCTGCATCAATGGTTTCTTTGGTTAGTTCCGGTAAATTATAATAACCTACCATTACGTTTGGCCCTTTGTATAAAATTTCGCCATCTTCCGCTATTTTTATAGTTCCTCCATCAATCACAGGTCCAACGGTACCAATTCTTAAATCTAAAGGTTTCACCCGATTGGTAGCAATTACCGGAGATGCCTCAGTCATACCATATCCCTCTGAAACCGGAATACCTGCCGCCCAGAATACTCTGGCCAAACGTGGTTGCAAGGCTGCCGCACCCGAACAAATCATTCTGATGTTTCCGCCTAATGCTTCCTGCCATTTGCTGAAAACCAGTTTTTGTGCCAGTTTTAATTGTTGATTATACCACCAACCTGCATTTATGTTCGGGTCATATTTTAAACCTAAATCTAAAGCCCATAAGAAAATACGGCGTTTTAAGCCGCCTAATTCATAGCCTTTGGCTACTATCTTATCATAGACTTTTTCAAGGAGGCGAGGAACAGTCGTAAAAATCTGCGGTTTTACATCTTTCAGGTCTTCGGCAATGGTGTTCATGTTCTGAGCATAATAGATAGAAACACCCAGACGAATGTATAAGTAAAGCACCATGCGCTCGTAAACGTGGTTGAGTGGCAGGAAACTCAAGGCCCGGCATTCGGCATCGATAGGGAAATAATCTTTGCAGCCCTCAAAATCACTTATGATATTATTATGGGTAAGCATTACACCTTTAGGCTTACCGGTAGTGCCGGAGGTATAAATCAAGGTGAGTAAATCATCACTCCTGATAGACTTTTTAATTTCCTCTATCTTAGCTTTATTGGTGTCAGTCGGATTATCGGTTAGTTCTTTCCAATGGTTAGCGCCTTTTATTTTATCAAAAGTATAAATATCCTTCACATTTGGTGCTTCTTTGGCT
>CALRLS020000022.1:0-21928 GCA_943368815.1 Cyanobium sp. NIES-981 | reverse complement strand
AATTGTATATAAGGGCTCGTGATGATGACGGGAAATGGAGTGTGGTATTTGAAAGGACAATTTCAGGCAATACTACACCTCCCACTCCTGCCATCGTGAGGGCGGAGTATTTTATTAATACCGACCCGGGGTTTGGGTTGGGCAACAACATTGTGATAACAACAGGACAGACCAGTTTACCAAATGTGAGTTTTAATATCCCTACAGCAAGTCTGACGAACCCGACAAATTATCTGTACATCAGAACGAAGGATGATAAAGGTAAATGGAGTGAACCATTGATGCGCCAATTAGATAATATTGTGGCTCCTCCTGCATCTTCGATTGTCAAGGCAGAGTATTTTATCAATACAGACCCTGGCTTTGGTTCAGGAACTAATATAGTAATTCCTGTAGGACAGACCAATTTATCGAACGTGAGTTTTAATATTCCTACGACAAGTCTGACAAACCCAACAAATTATCTGTACATCAGAACAAAGGATGAAAAAGGCAAATGGAGTGAACCCTTGATGAAGCAATTGGATAATATTGTGAATCCCGCTATACCATCCATAGTAAAGGCGGAGTATTTCATTAATACTGACCCGGGCATTGGTCTCGGAACAAATATAGTCATCCCGACAGGTCAGACCACTTTGCCAAATGTGAGTTTCAATATTCCTGTTTCAAGTCTGACCGCTCCAACAAATTATCTATATATCCGGACAAAGGATGAAAAAGGTAAGTGGAGTGAACCCTTGATGAAGCAATTGGATAATGTGGTGAGTCCCGCAGTACCATCCATAGTAAAGGCGGAATATTTTATTAATACCGACCCTGGTTTTGGCTTAGCGACAAATATAATAATCCCGACAGGGCAAACGAGTTTAGCTAATGTGAATTTCAATATTCCTACCGCTAGCCTGACAGGGGGCACAAATTATCTTTATGTCAGAACCAAAGATGAAAGTGGCGTATGGAGTGAACCATTAATGAAGCAATTAGATAATATAGTGTCTTCGCCCGGCTCTTCGATTGTCAGGGCAGAATATTTTATTAATACCGACCCTGGCTTTGGCCTCGGAACAAATATAGCCATCCCGATAGGTCAGACCACGTTACCAAATGTAAGTTTCAATATTCCAACGGCAAGTCTGACAAACCCAACAAATTATCTATACATCAGAACAAAGGATGAAAAAGGTAAATGGAGTGAGCCATTAATGAAGCAATTAGATAATATAGTCACGCCTTTGGGTTCTTCGATTGTCAGGGCAGAATATTTCATTAATACCGACCCTGGCTTTGGTTTTGGAACAAATATAGTCATCCCGACAGGTCAGACGAATTTATCGAATGTGAGTTTCAATATTCCGACAGCAAGTCTGACAAGCCCAACAAATTACCTGTATATCCGGACGAAGGATGAAAAAGGCAATTGGGGTGAGCCCTTGATGAAACAATTGGACAATGTTGTAAGTCCCGCGGCACCTTCAATCGTAAAGGCGGAATACTTTATTAACACTGACCCCGGTTTGGGTTTGGGGATAAATATACTTATCCCAACAGGTCAGACAAGTTTAGCGAATGTAAACTTCAATATTCCGACGACAAGTCTGACAAACCCAACAAATTATCTGTACATCCGGACAAAGGATGAAAAGGGTAAGTGGAGTGAGGCATTAATGAAGCAATTGGATAATATTGTAAGCCCTCCGGCACCATCCATTGTAAAGGCCGAGTATTTTATTAATTCCGACCCTGGTTTTGGCTTGGGTGTAAACATAGTAATCCCAACAGGTCAAACGAGTTTATCAAATGTGAATTTCAATATTCCTATTGCAAGCCTGACAGGGGTCACAAATTTTCTGTATATCAGAACCAAAGATGAAAGCGGTAAGTGGAGTGAGCCATTAATGAAGCAATTGGATAATTTATCAAGTACAATTCCTGCTATTGTAAGAGCAGAATACTTTGTGGACACCGATCCCGGCTTTGGTTCTGGTATTAATATCCCTATTACGCCTGGACAAACCACGCTGACCGGAGTTAATTTCAGTCTGAATTATGGTAGTTTAAGCAATGGAAATCATTCGCTCTGGGTCCGGGTCAAAGATGAAAAAGGTAGATGGAGTGTGGTAGCTATGAAACGCATCATTAAGGCAAATCCACACATTATGGCTGATGCCGCACCGAATCCGGTATGTTTGGGGGCACCTATAGCCGTCAATTTTACTACCAATAACGCGGGTTCGTTTACCTATACTGCATTTATTTCTAATGCCAGTGGTTCATTTTCGGAAAAAATTGCTTTGGGAAGTTTTGCTGGCAATACTACGAACAGTACTATTAATGGAATCATACCATCTTTTATCTCTAAGGGAGAGCATTATAGAGTCAGAGTAGAATCATCAAATGGCGTTGATGGTATTGAGTCAGATTACCTTATAGTCAATGCCTGTTCAGCTGACTGTAATCAAACCCTTACTTTAGCAAGCCCGACTGATAATTACGTTGATCAGTATCTTTTAAGAGAGAGCAATCAGCCAATTACAGCTACCAATATTATTTCCGGTACATCTAATGTGATTTACAGGTCGGCTAAATCTATTTTGTTGACACCGCAAAATGGGGCTGGATTTCTCGTGGATGGTGGAGCTATTTTTATAGCAGAGATAGGCGGTTGCCCTCAATAGACATAAATAAGAAAGCCGACTTTTACATCGGCTTTTTTACAATTTATTTACAGGGATTATTAGACTGTTTGTTTTTCCAGATTGAATAAGTCATTCAACACATCAATCAGGGTTTCAGCTTCACCACGTTTGCAGGCTGCTTTTAATTGCAAAACAGGCAATTTAATTACCTTCTGCATCATGCTTGCCGTGATTCTCTCCATTTTCTCTGCTTCTTCTGCTGATAAATCTTTTAGGAAGCGAGCCATTTCTTCTTTTCTTATTTGCTCCAATGCCCCTTTCAGTTTCTGAATGGTTGGCGAAACAATCATTTCCTGCGACCAGTTATTAAACTCGCTCAAGGCATCAACTATAATACTACGCACGTGAGGTACTGCTTCTAAACGGCGTTGTAAAGCCTCATTAGCACGGCGCTGAATCTCATCTAAATCATATAATACAATTCCTGAAAGTTCTTCTACATCAGGACTAATGCTGCGAGGTACAGAAAGGTCAATCAGGTATTTAACAGCAAGCGTTTTCTTTTTAAGCGTATTTTTAGTGATAAGAGGCTCTTCTACACGAATAGATGAAATCACAATGTCTGCGGCTAGTATCTGCTCATGAACCGATTGGAAATCTGATACTTTGAAACCCAGTTCCTGCGCTAAAGCTTCTGCTTTTGCAGTGGTACGATTAGTAATGGTGATATTCTGATAGTTTTTATCTGCCAGCGTTCTACATACATCTTCACCGATTTCACCCGAACCAATTACTAAAATCTTAGGATTAGTCAATAAAGGCAGAAAACTCTCCAATACCTCAACTGTTGCATAAGAAGTAGAAGCCGCACCATCTCTGAAACCTGTTTCCTGTACTACTTTTTTATTGGTAAAGAAAATAGTGTGTAATAAACGGTGCAGGAATGGCCCCGCCATTTGCATATCGGCTGACCATTGATACGCATGCTTTACCTGATTCGGGATTTGCAAATCGCCTACAACCTGTGATTGTAGCCCGATAGCTACTTCAAATAAGTAATTTACAGCTTCGTTATGGTCGTTGATAAAATCAAAATAAGGAAGAATCTCGTTTGAATTGAGAACTTTTAAACTAGCTACTAAGCGAATGATTTCTTCGCTGATGTTATTTTCCGAATAATAATAAATCTCAGTACGATTGCAAGTCGAAAGAACAAGTGTTTCTGAAACCACAAAAGTTTCACGCATTTTGAGCATCAGATTCTTACATTCCTCTTCATTAAGTGCAATTTGCTCCCTGATATTAAGAGAAGCATTCTTATGAGAAATTGTAATTGCTTTAAAGTGTCCGTACATATCTGTCAGTAATTCCTTGCAAATTTACTTCAGAAAGGAATATGATTGTTATGAAATCTTATGATTTTCGTCAGCTTTTCTAATTTAGAACAGTTCTAAACTTTAAAATGCGTTTCAGTGTTTTTCAACTAAGAAAAATACAAAAGTAGATTTTTGTAAAAAACTGTCCGTAATTGCTAACAAAAAACGTATTGAAACAATTCAAATATATTAATTAGCTGCCTTTTCAGTAAACGAAAGACTTTTATTTCTTATACGATGATAAGATTCCAAAGGTTGAATAATCGTTTTCAGGCCTTGTATAACGAATAATGGGATAGATATTTTACTTAGATTGATAAATATAAAATCCTGAACGGCTGCACTGTTGACTAATAAAAGCTAATTTTTATCTTTGTTACCAATATCCAAAGAAAACATGAAAAAACTACTTGTATTGTCCCTGATGGCTTTAGTTTCCTGTAAAAGTACTACCGAACTGAAAACTGGCATCTGGCGGGCTACTGTTACTACCGCTGGCGGAGAATTACCGTTCAATATCGACATTCAGAAAGAAGGAGATGGCTATTCGGTGTTGGTTTTGAATGGTGAAGAAAAACTAAAAATGGATCGTTCCTTTGTTAAAGATGACTCACTACATATTCCGATGGAGATTTTTGATGCTGAAATTGTAGCAAAGCTTGGAAACGGGGTTTTAAAAGGTTATTGGAAAAAAATGCGTTCTGATTTCACTTTCGTACAAACTGATTTTAACGCCGAATACGGAAAAGACCATCGTTTTACGTCAGTTAATGAAGTTTCAAAAGAATCATCTCTGGGGAAAAAGTATAGCGTGCTGTTTCTCTCGGCTGATAAACAGGATTCGACCCAATCAGTAGGCGTTTTTGAAACCATTGGCTCTCAGGTAAGAGGAAGTTTCCTGACAACTACCGGAGACTACCGCTATCTGGCAGGAGACATTATCGGTGACAGTCTCAAACTTTCTTGTTTTGATGGCACACATGCGTATTTGTTCAAAGCTAAAATAGAGGGGGATAAACTGACAGGCGGATTGTGGTCTGGCAAAACAGGTTTTGAATCGTGGACAGCTTTTAAGGACGATAATGCAAAATTACCGGATGTGAAAAAGCTGACTTATCTGAAAGAAGGTTATAAAACGGTTGATTTCTCGTTTCCGAATACCGATAGTAAGAAAATATCGCTTAAGGATGATGCCTACAAAGGCAAGGTGGTAGTGATTCAGATTATGGGTTCATGGTGCCCTAATTGCATGGATGAAAGCAGATTTTTAGGTCCCTGGTACAAGAAGAATAAAGACAGAGGAGTAGAGATAATAGGGCTGTCTTACGAAAAAAGCACAGATACTTCTTTTGCTTTTCCTAAAATCAAAGGTATGAAAGAACGCTTCGGAATAGATTATGAGGTACTGTTGGCAGGAACCAATAATAAAGATAATGCCTCTGAAACCTTACCGATGCTGAATAAAGTGATTGGTTTCCCGACTACAATTTTCATTGATAAAAAGGGGCAGGTAAGAGAAATCCATACAGGATTCTCAGGGCCCGGTACAGGGCATTATTATGATGAGTTTGTAAGTGATTTTAATAGGCTGATAGATAAGCTATTGGCAGAAAAATCTTAATTTGTAAGCATATTACAAACATTTTATTGAGGTAGAACGTTTTGGGTTTAATCAATCAGATAAAAGTATGAGCGTTTTCACTGTTGGTACAACAGAAATAATACTGGTGAATGAATCAGACGAGGCATCAGGAAGCGGAGAAAAGCTTTGGGTGCATCAGCAAGGCTTATTACACAGGGCTTTTTCGGTTCTGATTTTCAATGATAACAATGACTTGCTGATACATCAGAGAGTGTTTGATAAATACCATTCGGGAGGGCTCTGGACAAATACCTGTTGCGGACATCCTAATGTAGGTGAGGACATAAAAATAGCCGCCGAACGTCGTCTGGGAGAAGAAATGGGTTTCACATGCGATTTAGATTTTCTATACAAGTTTCATTACAAAACTACTTTTGAAAATCAGCTGACAGAAAACGAAATAGACCACGTTTTTACAGGGATCTATAATGATTCTTTCGAGGTTAATCCGGCTGAGGTGCTCAATTATAAATGGGTTGCCGTTGCAGACATCGTGGAAGAGGTAGCCATCAATCCGCAAAATTATACTTTCTGGTTTAAGAAAATCCTGAATAGTGAAGCCTTTCAGGATTTTGTAAAGGAAGCTCTTTAAGCTTTTTATTTCATGACGAAAATGTACGATTTTTTGATTAGACGAAGAGAAAAATTGAGGGCGTAGTAGAACTACGCACGAAATTTTTCTCTGAAGTATAATCGAAAAAGCGTCATTTGCAGTCGAAAGAAACAAGTTTAAACAGTTTCAATCTAATCATGCCTTGTCATAAACCTATATAAACATTACCACTATGGAAAAGCGAGTAATCGGTATTGGCGGAATCTTTTTTAAATCAGAAGATAACGCTGCCCTAAGAGATTGGTATAACAAGCATTTAGGTATTGAGTCAGAATCGTGGGGAGGTGTGTTTGAATGGCGGAGAAAAGATAATCCTGATGATTTGACCTATACAGCCTGGAGTCCGTTTAAGAAGGAAACTACCTACTTTGAGCCAAGCAAAAAAGACTTCATGGTTAATTATCAGGTCGAGAATCTGGAGGAGTTGATGGTGGCATTAAAAGAAGAAGGGGTTGAGATTGTGGGTGAAATACAGGACTCTGAGTTCGGCAAGTTTGGCTACATACTTGACCTTGAAGGCAATAAACTGGAATTGTGGGAACCACCAAAAAATGCTTAAAATCTAGCTCTCCCGAAGGCTAATGATTTTGAACCCTATTCAGATTAATTCCGATTGTTTTCTAGGACTTTCGGGAATTATCGTATTTTTGTGCTTTTAATACCATCAATAAAAGCATGAAAAAAAGCCTTTTTATTATCAGTTTTTTGCTTGTTACTACGGTAGCTTTTGCTCAAAAGAAATCAAAAAAAGATTATCTTGTTACCTTGAAAACTACTTACGGAACCATGCACATGGTTTTGTTTGATGATACCCCACTTCATAAAGCAAACTTTATCAAACTAGTAGAGAAGAAATTTTACGATAGTTTATTGTTCCATCGTGTTATTGAAGGGTTTATGATTCAGGGAGGAGACCCGGAATCGAAAAAAGCAAAACCCGGTGATATGTTAGGTAGTGGTGGCGGAAATCTGGAACGTATACCCTATGAGTTTAAATCTAATCACGTTCATAAAAAAGGCGCACTAGCGGCAGCTCGTGACGGCAATCCTGAAAAAAAATCAAGCGCCTGTCAGTTTTATATTGTGCAGGGTAAAAAACTGAGCGACGAAGAACTGACAATAGTAGCAAGCCGTAATAAAATGGATTATACCAACGACCAACGTGCAGATTATATTGGTATCGGTGGCACACCACGTCTGGATAACGGATATACAGTTTTTGGCGAGGTTATTGATAATCTAGATGTGATAGATACAATAGCCAAACAACCAAGAGATGAGGCAAACCGCCCACTGAAAGATGTAAAAATGGCAATGAGTATAAAGAAAATGAAGAAAAAGAAAATAACTAAGTTATACGGCTATAAATTTCAGTAAAACGAATTATTTATTTTAACTAAATAGAATATTCAACTTTCCATAATCGGGCGTAGATAGATATAAGCGATAAATACTTTACTATGAAAAAGATTTTAATTACTGGGTCAAATGGTTTGTTAGGGCAAAAACTGGTAGAGTTGCTTATTAAAAATGATGCATACGCATTAATAGCTACGGCAAGAGGCGAAAACCGATTACCTTTTAAAGAGGGCTATAGCTATACGGCAATGGATATTACGGATAAAGCACAGGTACAAGCCGTAATTGATGAGACACAGCCTGCTGTAATTATTAACACCGCGGCAATGACAAATGTGGATATGTGCGAAACAGCTAAAGACGATTGCTGGAAACAGAATGTCAATGCAGTAGAGTATCTGGTTGAAGCGGCCGAAAGAAATAATAGTTTTTTGTTGCACATATCTACCGATTTTATTTTTGACGGTAAAAGTGGTCCTTATAAAGAAGATGCAGAGGCAAATCCGATTAGTTTTTATGGTTGGAGCAAATATGCCGCCGAAAAGATAGTTATCAATAGTAATATCCGTTGGGCAATTGCCCGTACTGTTCTGGTTTATGGCATCGCCCACGATATGAGTCGCACGAATATTATCCTGTGGGTGAAGACGTCGCTTGAAGACGGTAAAAATATAAAGGTAGTAACTGACCAATGGCGTACGCCTACTCTGGCAGAGGATTTAGCTAAAGGTTGTGCCTTAATTGCTGAAAAGGAAGCAGAAGGCATTTATAATATTTCGGGCAAAGACTTTCTGACTCCTTACGAAATGGCGATTATGACTGCCGATTATTTCGATTTAGATAAATCACTTATTTCAAAGGCTGATTCTACTACTTTTTCTCAGCCTGCCAAACGCCCGGCACGAACTGGTTTTGATTTAACAAAGGCCCGAGAAGTATTAGGCTACGAACCTGTAAGCTTTACTGAGGGGATTGGTATTCTGGCAGAGCAGATAAGTGTAAATGCCTGATTATAGATAGAATTTCTTCCAACGTATATACTCCTCCACAACATCGCTGACCATATAGCGGATGGGTTTACCTGTTTTGATACTGTTGCGGATAAACGTGGCAGAAATATCTAATAAAGGGGCTTCAATAAATTTCACTTTAGGGTGATTCTTAAACTGATGCTCAGGTGTGTTTGGCCTTGGATACACATATAGTTCATAATACTCCAGAATCTTATCGTAGTTTTTCCAGTTTTCAAACTGTACTAAATTGTCTTCTCCCATAATCAATTTGAATTCGTGTGTGGGATGCCGTTCAGACAATTTCGCCAGGGTATCTATCGTATAACTGGGTTTAGGCATCGAAAACTCTATATCATTTGCCTTTAGCCGATAATTGTCTGAAATGGCTTTTTCTACCATTGTCAAACGGTCAAATTCATGTAAAAGGCCTTTGTTTTTTTTGAAAGGATTCTGTGGTGAAACAATAAACCATACCTGTTCCAAATCGGTAGTATAAGCCATCGTGTTGGCAATAATCAGATGCCCGACATGGATAGGGTTAAACGAGCCAAAAAACAAACCGATTTTCATGAATCTTCCTTAAATTTCGTTCAAAGCACAAATATACAAGGAAATAAAAAAACGGCGGTCATTCTTTTAAAGGAACAACTGCCGCTAAAATTTTGCCACAATGTACTCAAGGTGTCACAAGGTTACACTATGGATAAAACCTATTGTGAAACATTGTGCATTTCGTGTACCTTGTGGCAAAACTATTTGATTATAAAACAAAATTATACCGTCACCCACGCTTGTTTGCGGTGGCTTTCTATGATTCTTTCACAAATCAACAGTTCACGCAGGCCATCGGCAAAAGTAGGATAGGTCGGGTTTTCCGGTTGTTTTCCTTCTGCTACGGCAGCATATACTTCTTTGAACAATTGTTTTGAAGTATCTGGGAAGCCTTCGTTATGCCCACCCGGAAAACTGATTACGCTTGTTGCTTCACGATAGACCAATGATGGGTCTTTCATCAAAACCTGATTTGCTCCATCACGTTTACCGATCCACATTTCGTTTGGTTTTTCTGAACACCATTCGAAATTAGCTTTAGAACCTGAAATCTCGATATTCAAACGGTTTTTACGACCAGCAGAAACCTGACTAACAGTTACGCTTCCTTTGTTACCGTTATCAAATCTCAACAATACATTGGCGTGGTCTTCTGTGTTGATAGGTACTTCCTGATAATCAGAAGCCTGTAACATTTTGCCTGAATAAGTCTCAATAGCTTTCAAAGGTTTCAGACGTGTTTTGTGAACCGTCGAGAAATCGGCCATTACTTCAGTAATTTTCAGACCTGTGATATATTCAGTTACATCTAATAAGTGCGAGCCAATATCTGCAATCGCTCTTGAATCACCTGATTTATCCGGCTCTAAGCGCCAGTTATAATCAGTTTGATAGAAAAGCCAGTCTTGTAAATACGACCCTAAGATTGAATAGATTTCACCTAAATCACCCTTCTCACGCATGGTTTTCATCTGGCGTACCAAAGGATAATATCTCAGGTTGAAGTGAACGGCATTTACTAAACCTGTTTCTGCAGCTATTTTCACCAGTTCTTCGGCTTCCTCAATTTTAGTAGCCAGAGGTTTCTCGCAAACTACATGTTTACCTGCCAATAAAGCTGCTTTTGATTGCGAATAATGCAAAAAGTTAGGTGTACAGATGTGTATACACTCAATGTCGTCCTGTTTTAATAAATCGTCAAAAATATAAGCTCGTTCGATACCCAGACTGGCAGCCTTTTCAGTAGCCAGATCAATGTTGAATTCGCAAAGTGCAGCTACTTCTACATTTGGTAAGCGGCGTAGGGCTTCGATATGAGCTGGCCCGATAAAACCCGTTCCGACAACGGCAACTTTAATTTTTTTCATAGTTGAATAAAACCCCTTATCCCCTGAAAGGGAATTTTTTTTGGTTAAATAATTACCCCCCTTCAGGGGTGGGGGGCGACCGTCGCACGGCCTCATTAATTAAAACTACTTATGGCGTACTTTTCAGTATTACAATAAATCAGACTATACAGGTAAAATCCTTCTTTTGAGGTGCCGTAACGCCTTAGAATCTGCAAAATAGGTGATTTTGCTTTGGTTTTTAACAAATTCGCAATTTCTTTGGTAGCCGCAATAGCCCGTACCTCCTGCTGCATACTATTAACGTCTATCTGGTAACGCATAAAAAGCGTACGAAACAAAGAACCGTCAATCAATGGCTCGTCTGTCAACCCTGAAAGGTTTTCGTTTGGAATGTAAGTTTCTTCGAGCATCATCGGAAATTCTTCCACCGACCTAAGACGCTTCAAAAATACAAAATCTGTATGAAACTCCTGATGAAGTAAATGTTTAAATATAGGCTCGGTAATGGTGTGTAGTACCGGCCCCTCTAAAATAGTGGTAGTACCATGGCGGTCGCTGGCACTTACTACCTCTGTCCAGCCTTTCAATGAAAGTAAGCCTAAAGACTTACGAATGGCCGATACAATACTACCTTTGCCGTGTTGCCGGGTAATATAGCCCTCTTTTACGAGTTCGTTCAATGCCTGCCTGACTGTCATACGGGTGGCAGTGAATTCTGCACAAAGGTCGTTTTCAGAAGGGAGTAAACCACCCTCTACATACTGCCCTGAAGTAATTTTCTCTTTTAAATGAGACTGGATTTGCCGGTAAAGCGGTATCTTCATAATATTACCCTTGAGCTAGAGAGTATCGGGTGTAAAAGATGCAAAAATAACAGGCTTTTGAATATTAGCACTATTTTTTTTAAATATGCTCTCAACGCTTCTATTTATCAAAAAAGGCACTCAGGATCCCCGAATGCCTTTCCAAGACGAAAATACTTTAACCTATGATGAATACCCCGACTGGCGGGGAACTCAAATTCTTTATCTTCATAAAGAAGACTTGTAACTAATATATTTAATAAATTACGATTTCTTAACTAGAGAACACCATACAAAAAAAGGTAAAAAACGTTGTATAGGCAAATATTTACATGGTTTTTTTTAGGAAGCATAATGCCGGATTAGGTATTGGTCAAAAAAGTATTAGAAAATTACAAAATTTCATATTCGGTACCATAATTTCCACCTTTTTTAGACTTAACAGTCAGTTGCAAAAATTGTGTTTTTTTCTATTTTGGATTTAATTATGCGGGAATACTCAAAAAAACATGGTTTTTTTTCTGAAAACTTCAAAAAAAACTATCTTTGCTACACTTTCCTAAAACTAAATGTCCTATGCTCTATTATTTGTTTTCTTACCTGGATAAAACCCTTAATTTCCCTGGTGCGGGTGTATTTCAATACATCACATTTCGTGCAATGGGAGCCATTGTTTTTTCGCTTTTGATTGCAGCCATTTTTGGTAGCAAGTTAATTAATTATCTTCGGAAACTACAGATTGGCGAGACCATTCGTGATTTGGGTCTGGAAGGCCAGATGCAGAAAAAAGGCACGCCAACTATGGGAGGCTTTATCATTCTGGCTTCTTTGCTCATTCCGGTATTATTGTTTGCCAAATTAGATAATGTATACATTGTATTGCTGATTATTGCCACCCTTTGGACATGCGGAATCGGTTTTGTTGATGATTACATTAAGGTTTTCAAAAAGGATAAAGAGGGCTTAAAAGGGCGATTTAAAATAGTTGGTCAGGTGGGCTTAGGCTTAATAGTGGGCTTGACCTTATATTTTAACGATTATGTAAAAATCAGGGTTTATGAAAAAGCAAAAATCAGTACAGCCGTAGGAGAGGTACAAAAATATGTGGATACGCATTCGTTGACTACAACTCTGCCGTTCTTCAAAAATAATGAAATAGACTATCAGATGCTTGGCAGCTTCCTGCCCGATAGCCTTGGCTGGATTCCTTATGTGCTCATTGTCATTTTTATTATTACAGCGGTATCAAACGGCGCTAATATTACTGATGGTATTGATGGCCTGGCAGCAGGTACTTCGGCTATTATAGGTTTGACTCTGGCGATTTTTGCCTATCTATCAGGCAATAAAGTATTCTCACAATACCTGAACATCATGATGATTCCTAATTCGGGGGAAGTCGTAATTTTCTGTAGCGCCTTTGTGGGGGCATGTATCGGGTTTTTATGGTATAATGCCTATCCGGCACAGGTATTTATGGGTGATACCGGTAGTTTAATGCTCGGTAGTATCATAGCGGTATTGGCGTTGGCATTGCGCAAAGAATTGCTGATACCTGTAATGTGCGGAATATTTCTGGTAGAAGAACTCTCCGTTATTTTGCAGGTAAGCTACTTTAAATACCAGAAAAGAAGGCATGGGCTGGAATTTGCCCAGAAAAACCGTCTTTTCCTGATGTCGCCATTGCATCATCATTTTCAGAAAAAAGGCTACCATGAAGCAAAAATAGTTACCCGTTTCTGGATTATAGGAATTGTATTGGCAGTAGCTTGTCTGGTAACTTTGAAACTACGTTAAGCCTATTTCAGAATCTCGTCCAGTTTGGCCTGATACTCCTTGAATTTATCTAAACCCCGGTGACGTCCTCCCTTTAAAGTAGTGAGAATGTCTTCGGGTTTTTTCTTTAATAGCTGAACCAGCTTCAGGCTATGTTCATAAGGGATAATCTGATCGTCGCTGCCGTGAAACATATAAATTGGGCATTTCACCTTGCTTATCCACTGATAAGTAGGAATCTGAAATTCAGAGACCTTGCTATACGGGAAAAGCGGTGCATGGCTCCAGGCAATATCAGGAATAGAAGTATATGGTGTCTCCAGAATTAACATTTTTGCCTCATTGTCCATGGCCAATTTAGTGGCAACGCCGGTTCCTAATGAACGACCGTAGATAATAATATTTTCTGGTGGATAACGTCGCTGAATATCTTGCAATACCGTTTGCGCATCACTTAAAAGATTTTCTTCATCTAATCTTCCATTACTTTTGCCAAAGCCGCGGTAATCGTACATAATTACATCATAGCCTCGTGAAGTAAATTCCTTAGCGTATTTACCCCAGGTTTTTATATTACGTGAGTTGCCGTGCAGATACATTACTACGCCTTTCTTTGCTGAATCTGTTGTCAGGAACATCAATGCATTGAGGTTAATAACCTGGTTGGGCGACACATAGAACTCCTGTGCATCATGAAACTCAAAGGCATAGCCTTTTTCTAGTGTGTCAGGGTGGAGGATGATAAAACGTTGGAAAAGTACGGCTAAGCCAAAAACAGCAACGTAAATAATTAGGGCAATTGTTAGAATTTTCTTAAACACTGTATCTTTTGTTATTTGCAGAATTTTGAATCGAATAAGAGCATGTTTAAATTTTGTTATTCTGACCGAAAAGTTCAGATTTTTTAGCTAGACAAGGCGCATTTTGCAGATGTAGCCAGCAGCTACATCGAAAAAATGTAACGCAGTATAGCTGAAAAAGATGTGCTTTGTAGGTCGAATCATAATTTTTAAACATGCTCTAATATGCAAAGCTATTCGATTCGGAATTGTTTATCAAAAATTAAATCAAATCTATCTAATAAAATATCTTCCAGATGCCGATGGTATTCGGCAAAAGAAGGCAGGTTATTATGACCTCCGCCATAAATAGGTATCAGGCGTGTATGCTGAGGCGCCAATCTGGCCAGCTTTACACTCGAACGAAAAGGAATCAGAAAATCTTTTGTGCCATGTATAATATAAACCGGGCATTTCACAAACCGGATGTATTCGTCGGTACGGATAGAGAACCGAAGAATCATGGATACAGGCAAAAAAGGCAGAAACCGGTTAATCAATTGTGAAAAACTATAATAGGGGGCATCAAGAATCAGCATTTTCGGGTGATTACGTGAAGCCAGTTTACAGGCAAAACCTGAGCCCAGAGAACGCCCATAAATAACAATATGTTTTTCAAGATAACCTTTGGCCAACATCTTATTATAGACCACCTGCGAATCTTCATACATTTTATCTTCATTGCGCTTGCCTGTACTTTTACCAAAACCACGGTAATCAATCATCAAAACATCATAATCGTGAGCAATAAAGTCTTTGGCATAAGTGGCCCAACCCTTAATGCTTCGGGTGTTACCATGAAAATAAATAACCAATCCACGGGTGGTTTCGCCTAAATCATAAAACAGCAGGCCATTGATACGGGCTCCGTCGGGCATATCAAAGAATAATTCTTCAAAATGATTATCGTATCTGAATTCAAAATCCGGTGAGAGTTTTTCGGGCTTGAATATGAAGTATTCCTGTACTTTATAGGCAATGATACAGATAAGCACATAGATAATAATTACTACTATAATGATTTGCGTAACTGTCATGAGTTTACAATCAGGGTTTCAGCTACTAACTTACATAGTTTTTATGAATTATCAGAGATTCCCTATTCAACTAATTTTTATTGAATCTGTCTTCTGACTGCAATACCAGCGAGTCTTTTCTCATCATGGCGTGCCCAAGCTCATTTGCCTTATTATATTGCGTAGAAGACTCATAATAGGTAACCAGTTCAAACAGAATATCCCTTAACATTTCCAGTTTATCTGTACCTAATATATCCTTAAATTTTTCATTGACATATTCCATACATCTCTTCCAGTCTACCATTGCCTGAATACCTTTGGCAGAGTGCCTCACAATCAGTGCCCGGGCATCTGTATGGTCTTTTTCTACCGTTACATAGCCTTCAGTTTGTAGCTCTTTTATAAGTTTACTCATGGCCTGTTTGGTTACACAGGCTTTATTTGAAAGGCTGTTAATGTTAGATCCTTCTATATCTATATGTAATAGGGCTACTGCATGACCGATTCTGAAATTTTTGTACCCGATACCTTCTAAATACTCACTTGCTATTTCGCTCATGAAGCGATAAGATTTACCCAGTAGTTTACCAAAAAGCTTTCCTTTGGTCGCCTTAAAAAAGGCTATTTCGCTTAATATATCCTCGTTCATTGTGTTTATTATGATTCAATAAGCTGATAGTCAGCGTATTGCAAAAATAAGTAATTTCTGTCTATTTTCTTTTCTAATGCAAAACTAATCATAAAAAATAAATTAGTCAATATGCTTGACTAATTTAGTAAACTTGGTTTACCTTTGCATCGTCAATATGGTTGACTAATTAAGAAACGCAAAACTTATATTAATATTACCTAGAATCAAAAATGAAAACTCCGCAAAAAAAATCCTTTAAAAACTACATTCCACGCATCATTTTAGTCTTAATCCTTTTAGGAGCAGGTATTTATGCTTACCAACGCTACAAGTATAACCAAAGCTATGAAACAACCGACAATGCACAGATAGAAACCTATACTGTTCCGGTTGTGCCACGTGTGGGTGGTTATGTAACCAGCGTAAGCATGAAAGACTTTGAACAGGTAAAGAAAGGTCAGCTATTGGTAGATATAGATGACCGTGAGCAACAACTGGCTCTGGCTGAAATGGAGGCTGTTTATCAACAATTATTAACAGACCTTGAAAACGCCAAAGCAAATATCAAAAATACGAATATGACCATCAACGCTGCTGAAACGAATATCACAGCTACTGTTTTGCGCAAAGACAAAGCCCAGAAAGACGCAGAAAGAGATGCGAAATTGTATGCAGACAATGCCGTAACCAAGCGCCAGGCAGATGATAGTAAATCGAACGTAGATATTCTGGCCGCGCAATACGAAGGGCAGAAACAGGATATTGTCGCTTCTAAATCCCGCCTTGATATTTTGAATAGTAATGTTCATAAAGCAGAGGCAGCCTTAGCCGTACAAAAAGCAAAAATAGATCAGCAGAAACTCCGCCTTACCTACTCAAAAGTATATGCTAATGAGAATGGAAAGATTGGCAGAAAAAGTGTTGAACCCGGCCAATACATTCAAGCCGGCCAGACCTTAGCTACCATCGTGCAGGATTCGTTATATTGGGTAGTAGCCAATTTTAAGGAGACCCAGATAGGCCGTCTGGCTATCGGACAAGAGGCCTCAATTAAACTGGATGCTTTCCCGGACCTTGAACTGAAAGGAAAAATAGCTGATTTCTCGGATGCTACCGGGGCAAAATATGCTTTGCTACCCCCTGACAATGCCAGTGGAAACTTTGTAAAAGTAACCCAGAAGATTCCGGTAAAAATTACGATTGAGGGTATTGAAAAATACCGTGATAAGCTACGTGCTGGAATGAGTCTTGAAGTAGAAGTGAAGGTTAAATAAGATAAGGTACTGAAAGACCCACATAAAAATTTTACATGGAAAATACAGTAGAAATAAAAAGTAAAGCTGTAGGTGCCTCAAGGTTTATTATCGTTATCACGACCGTAACTGCTGCTATTATGGAGTTACTCGATACAACGATTGTAAACGTGGCGCTGAACCAGATGGCAGGTTCCTTAGGGGCCACCATCGAAGATATTGCCTGGGTTATTACCTCTTATGCCATTGCCAATGTGATTATTATTCCGATGACGGGCTTTCTGGGCGAGTATTTCGGACGAAAGAATTATTACCTGGGCTCAATGATACTCTTCGGGATAGCCTCTTACCTATGTGGTAATTCGGATAGTCTTTGGGAACTGGTATTCTGGCGATTTATACAAGGTATAGGAGGTGGGGCTTTATTATCGACCTCACAGGCGATTTTGTTTGATGCATTTCCGGGTAAAGAGCGGGGAATGGCATCGGGACTTTTTGGAATGGGTATAGTTTTAGGCCCAACGCTTGGGCCAACTGTGGGAGGTTATATAGTTGATAATTTTACCTGGGGTGATATTTTCTTTATCAATGTACCTATTTGTATCATAGCTACTATTCTTACGGTCGTATATATCCCTAAGAAAGCCGACGAGGGAAAGCACAGGGATAAAATAAAAATAGATTATTTAGGTATTCTCCTGCTCATGGTAGGTATTGGTGCCTTGCAGTATGTATTAGAAAAAGGAGAATCGAAAGACTGGTTTCAATCAAGAGAAATTTCACTGATATCCTTATTAGCAGTTGTTGGCGTTGTTGGCTTTATCAGTAGAGAGTTAAATACCGACCATCCGGTGGTAAATCTGAGGGTATTCGCTAATCGGAATTTTGCCTTCTCAAGTATTTTTGTTCTGATTTCAGGCTTTGGTTTGTTTACCTCAGTTTTTATTTACCCTGTTTTGGTTCAACGAATCAATGGTTTTACACCTTATGAAACCGGACTTTCGCTGCTTTTTCCTACGCTTACTATTCTGCCATTGTTCCCCATTCTCGGGCGACGAATGTCGGCAGGGGCTTCGCCTATTCCGTTTGTAGCGGCAGGTCTTATTATATTTGCATTTTTTGGTTTTTATAGTGGTACAGCCACAACAGATATGGGCCGCTGGGATTTTTATCCGATGCAGTTGATGCGTGGATTGGGAACAGTGCTATTGCAATTACCCTTAATTAATGCTTCTGTGGCAGGCTTGAAACCCAATGAGTTTGGCTCTGGCATTTCACTAACTAATATGATCCGTCAGTTGGGAGGAGCATTCGGTATTGCCCTGGCCAATAACTATGTTGCATTGCAATACGCACAACATCGTTCAGATCTGGTATCGAACTATGTACCGACTAATCCGCTGTTTATTGAGCGATTCAATGCCATTAAGATGTCATTCTTAGCCCGGACGGGTGATGCAGTGCAAGCCACTACCCAGGCCTATCGGCAATTGGAACTATTACTCGACAGACAATCGTATTACCTGGCCTACCTTGATACATTCCGGATTATCTCGATTTTCTTTATCTGTGTACTACCATTGGTAGTATTGCTAAGAACAAAGAAGAAGAGTGCAGCCGAAACAGCTGCAGCAGCTAAAGCCGCTGCCGAATCTCATTAATGATAGATTTTATCAAAAACATTTACGTTTCCGAAAATGAAATTTCAAAAAATATCCATAGCTATCTTATTGATTTTCAGTCAGGTAGCCATCGCACAAAGTTCCAACGAGACATTGAGCTCATTGGTTAAAATGACCCTCGAAGGTTCGGCTCGCATAAAAGAGCAAATGCAATTATTAAATGTAGGAGACTACCGGATAAAGGTACAACAAAGTGGAACGAAACCCCAGATAAACGGCGAACTAAGCTACACAAGGCTCGATCCTATCGCCGAGGCGGTTATTCCGATTCCGGGTTTTGATGGTAAATTACAGTTTCAGCCGCATAATAATTATAATACCAATGTGGCGGCTTCTTATGTGATTTATGATTGGGGCAGATTCAAGGCAGGTATACAAAAAACTCTGCTCGAAATGCAGCAGCAACGCGAAGGTATCGAAAGCCTGAAACAGACCTTAGCCTATCAGGTAGCGCAATTATATTATGGCATTATTTATCTTCAAAAAGCCATTGTTGTGCAACAAGACCAGGTGAACCTGGTAGAAGAAAATAGCAAGATTATCAATGATAGATTAAAAAGCGGTGATGCCCTTGAATACGATGTAGTACAGACACAGGTGCGTTATAAAAACGCCGAGATACGGGTAGTTGATTTACAGGGGCAATTAGAGAAGCAATACATTTTTCTAAGTTCTTTGATTGGCACTGATGCCCGTAAGCTGATTCCAGCCAATGCCGAATTGCAATACAATTATCCGTATGCAGATTCTCAGGGAGCTATAAGTGAAGCAACTGTCAATAATCTGGATATAAGAACAGCTCTGGCTCGTGAAAGTGCTTTGGCACAGGAAATTAAGATTTCATCTATGAGTACTTTACCGCAATTATCAGCTAATGGAGCTGTTGGTATAAAAAATGGTTATCAACCTAATATTGATGCCTGGCGATTTAATACTTTGTTGGGAGTAAAATTAAGTATTCCGATTTATACAGGAAAAAGAGGCGTTTATAATACCCAGATTGCCAGAATCAACCTGAATGCCGCAAGAGAAAGCACTGCAGCGCAAAAAACACAAATTAACCGTGATATTGAAAATGCCTTCAATGATATACGCGTAGCAACGCAAAAGAAAGCATTAGCGGAGCGAAATGTGTATCAGGCAGAATATGGTTTGAAATTAGCTAAAATCCGCCTGACAAATGGTGTGAGTACTCCTTTAGAAATTCAGACATCAGAAACAGCAGTTGAAGACGCTAAATTCAGTTTACTGCAATATGATTATCAGATATTATTGGCGAAGCTGGAGATTAGTCGGTTATCGGGCGTGAAGTTGTAAAAGCAAAATTAAATATACCTGAAACCCATCTGAATGTTAATTTCGGGTGGGTTTTGTTTTGACTGACTTACCAGATTATAGTAAACTGAAATGCTTACAAAAGTGTTATACCTCTAATTATGGTATTAGCAGGATAATAATAGAAAGAAAATTTTTTCCAACAAATCTAAAATTTCGGCTAATTTTGGCAAAAAATCCCCCTTCATCAAATCATGAATAATACTCTCTTTAAAGTACCTACTCCGGTGAATGAGCCGGTTTTGAGTTATGGAAAAGGTTCTCCTGAAAAAATAGCATTAAAAAAAGCCATTGCAGAAGCTCGCTCGAAACAAATTGATGTGCCTATGTATATTGGCAACGAGCAAATTCATACTAGCAATAAAATTAAACTGTCTCCTCCACACGACCACCAACACGTATTAGGTTATGCCAGTGAAGGAGATGCGTCTCATGTAGAAAAAGCCATTGAAGCGGCTTTGGCGGCTCGTCCGGCCTGGTCTGCACTTTCGTGGGAACAAAGAGCCAGCATTTTTCTGAAAGCTGCTGACTTATTAGCAGGACCATACCGGGCAAAAATGAATGCTGCCACAATGCTATGTCAGTCAAAAAATGCCTATCAGGCTGAGATTGATTCAGCTTGCGAATTGATAGACTTCCTGCGATTCAACGTGGCATTTATGGAGCAGGTCTATACTGGCCAGCCGGAATCGGTGCGTGGTTTATGGAACAGACTGGAATACAGACCATTAGAAGGCTTTGTATATGCACTTACGCCGTTCAACTTCACAGCAATTGCCGGAAATCTTCCTTCTTGTGTAGCTATGATGGGTAATGTAACGGTTTGGAAACCAGCCTATACACAAATCTACTCGGCCAATGTAATCATGGAGGTTTTCCGTGAAGCAGGTTTGCCTGATGGCGTTATTAATTTAATATATGTGGATGGCCCTGCTGCCGGGGAAGTAATTTTCAAGCACCCTGACTTTGCTGGTATCCATTTCACAGGTAGCACCAAAGTATTCCAGACAATATGGAAAACCATAGGTGAGAATATCCATTTATATAAATCTTATCCACGTATTGTGGGCGAAACAGGTGGAAAAGACTTTGTAATGGCACATGAATCTGCCGATGCAAAGGCTTTGGCAACTGGCTTGGTGCGCGGCGCTTTTGAGTATCAGGGACAAAAATGTTCAGCTGCTTCCCGTGCCTATATCCCATCAAATCTATGGGAAGAGGTAAAAGGGTATATGGTGGCCGATTTGAAAGAAATAAAAATGGGCGGCACAGAAGATTTCTCAAACTTTGTAAATGCTGTTATCGATGAGCGGGCTTTTGATAAAATCGCCGCTTATATAGATAATGCCAGGAAAAGCGATAAAGTAAGTATAATAGCAGGCGGAAACTACGATAAATCGAAAGGCTATTTTATAGAGCCAACGGTCTTATTAACTACCGACCCGAATTACGTAACCATGTGCGAAGAAATCTTCGGCCCGGTTCTGACTATCTATGTATATGAATCAGCGGATTATGAGAAAACCTTAGACATTGTTAACTCAACATCGCCTTATGCATTAACAGGCGCCATTTTTTCCAAAGATCGATATGCAATAGATTTGGCAACAAAAAAACTGGTTGATGCTGCCGGAAATTTCTATATCAATGATAAACCAACAGGTGCTGTAGTAGGCCAGCAGCCATTTGGGGGGGCACGTGCCTCCGGAACCAACGATAAAGCAGGCTCTATCCTGAACTTATTCCGTTGGGTACAACCTCGTACTATTAAGGAAACTTTTGTATCTCCTACTGATTATAAATATCCGTTTTTGGAGGAGGAGTAAGAAGAATACTATATGAGATTTATATATTGCTCCTCAACTGGGGCCTTCGACTGCGCTCAGGCACCAGTTTGATAGACCC
The DNA here is from genome assembly GCA_943368815.1 of Cyanobium sp. NIES-981. Lineage (GTDB taxonomy): Bacteria > Bacteroidota > Bacteroidia > Cytophagales > Spirosomataceae > Emticicia. The sequence continues at coordinate 142 of CALRLS020000022.1, read as the reverse complement.
CTGTTTAAGTATCATTTCGTTTAGTTGCTATTCAATTATCATTTCGACAAATAATTCCTTAGAAACCAGTACTTAGCCGGTGCCTGAGCGGAGTCGAAGGCACGAGCTAGGCAAAAATCACCGCAACAAAAAAGGTAGCACT